>NZ_JBEPNK010000017.1:0-83792 GCF_040546245.1 Arthrobacter sp. UYEF3 | reverse complement strand
AGGAGGCAGCGAACACCCCAGAACTGGCGCTCAGCGCCTAAACAAACCAAGGATCACGCGGCAACCGCAATACACCACGCATTTGGACTTGACCCATTCTCGATCACAGCTGCCCGCACACCGATCGGCCTGCGGGACGAGTTCTGATCGAAGGATGGTGCCCCATGATTACTCGTTAAACGGGGATAAACGGGAGCTGGGATGGAATGGTTTTTTTAGCGTGTCGGGGAGGCTGATCGGCGCCGACCAGACCGGCCGCCCCTTCCCGTTCATGCTTTAGGGTCAGGGCGGTGTGAGTAATTCGCTGCGTTGAACTGAGGTGTCGGGCACGGTAGTTAGGGCGTGGAGTCTGGTGGACAGCGCTGCAATGGCGGCGAAAACGAGAGCTCCGGCGGCGATGGCCAAGGACATAGTTGCGACGGCGGCGTAACCCCCTATCCTTGGGTCAAGGAAAGGATAGGGGTACCATCCAACGATCGGCCCCCGAGCGAGGCTGTACATCAGGTAAAGCAGAGGAAATCCCAGCCAGATCAAGGATGTCCGCAGGGGAATTCTGGTCTTCGGGAGGTCCACTAGCCAGTCGATCACCATGATGGTCGGCATTGTGTAGTGGAGCACTACGTTGATCCAAGGGATAGGGGTATTAACGTCGATGTTACTCAAAAGAAGGCTGTAGACAATCCCGGTGATGGTCATGTAAATAGTCGCTGCACCACGCAGGAGATCAAGCCATCGAGGATTCTGGCCTGTCCAGGCGCAGGTGCCCGCTATTGCCAAGGTGATGATGGCGATGACATTGGATTCGATAGTGAAGTAGCTGAAGTAGTTCGCAGCGGACGCTCCGGGCACGTTTGTTAGCAGGTGCGTGAGTTGAACTGTGACTGCAAGCAGCCCTAGGGCGGCGAACCAGAATCTGAAAAGAGCGAGCCCACGGTTGCGGGTAGTCATCACGGCTTCCTTCTCGTAGTGCCCGCAATGCTGGGGGCCAGTGGCGGCGGCACCAGATTTCGCGCACCGCCGGTCAGTGGTGTCGGGGTTGTCTGCGTTTCAGCAGCCACTGCAGCGCCGGAGGAAGATGAGGAAACCGCCAGTGAGTATCAGAATAGTTCCAACGTTCACAAATAAGGCCATGACCGGCCGCATTCACCGTGGGCAGTTTTCGTGATGGCAGGAAAACAGCGCATTCAGACGCTGTTCCCGTTAGAGGATCCCTTATGTCAATGGCCAATAGTTTGTGCCCACGGGCGGCCAGCAGAAATGCCCGCTGGTGGCCATGAAAACTGCCCACTCATGGCCACGAGATCTGCCCACCGGGTGTTCGGTGGCGTTGGCCATGTTGGGGTGCGCACGTCAAGTTTTTGAGACAGTTTCGTAGTTGATTTCGGTTACGCGGCCACGGGTTCATGGTCGCGGTCTTGGTGGTTTGCGAGGGCTGTCGCCGGGGGTATGCCGCCGGCCCTGCGGTTGGGCCTGCGGCGGTTGTACCAGGCTTCGATGTAGTCCATGACGGCGGTCCTGGCGGCAAGCCTGTTGCCGAAGGTGTGGTGGTGGTAGAACTCCGTCTTCAGGTGCGAGAAGAAATTTTCGGCCACTGCATTGTCCCAGCAGACTCCGACCTTGCCCATGGACTGGGTGACGCTGTTGCCGGCGCACCATTGCTGGAATTCGCCGGAGGTGTACTGCGATCCGCGGTCGGAGTGGAAGATGGCCCCGTCGCCGGCAAGGCGGCCGTGGTCGCGTGCCATAGCCAGGGCCTCGGTGCACAGCTCGGCGCGCATGTGATCGGCCATGGACCAGCCGATGACCATGCCGGTGCACAGGTCGATCACGGTGGCCAGGTACAGCCATCCTTCCCCGGTGCGCAGATACGTGATGTCCCCACAGAGCCCGGTCCCGGGGACCGTGGAGGTGAAGTCCCGTTTGCCGTCCTCATCGAGCATGTGGTTGCGGATATGCGCGGTCTTCGCCGGCGGGTCCTGTTCCGTGGTCTTCTTCCAGGCCCGGGTCCGCGCGGCCTTCAGGCCGTGCTCGCGCATGATGGCCCCGACCGTGGGCGCGGAGACGTCCACGCCGTTGTTATTGAGCATCCGGGTCAGCTGGTCCCGGCCGGCCCGGCCCTTTTCCTTGTTGAACAAGCCGGTGACCTCCCCGACGAGCCTGTCGTGCCGCACGGCCCGCGGGGACGGGCCCGCAGGGTTGCGCCACCGGTAGAACGAGGCCCGTGAGACCTTCAGGGTCCGGCATAGCCAGGCGACGGGATGGTTCACCTTCTCCGCTTCGATGAACTCGTAGAAATCCTCTACCGTTGCTTCGCCGCAAAGAAGGCGCTGACTTTTCCCAGGAACTCAATTTCCTGCTTCAGCTTCGCGTTCTCGGCCAGCGCTTTCTGGTGCTCTTCCCACGGCACGGCTGCCTTCTCCTCGGTGAGGAACCGATCGGGATGGTCCTCACCGTATTTGCGCACCCAGGTCCCCAGAGTGCCCTCGTTCACGCCGATATCCGGCGCGACCTGGGCGATCGGACGGTCCGAGGAAATCACGAGCTCCACGGCGTCGTCCTTGTACTTCTGGCTATACCTCTTACGGTCGGTCATTGTGAAGAAGGGCTCCTAACAAGCTGTCTCACAAAACCATACGGCCGCAGCCCTCGAACTATCTACGATCCGGCAAAGCCGTTCAGGCCCGCGGAGTGCAACGGCTTATGATGGCTTTTGGGTTAGGTGGAGTGACAAGTCCCATAAGTGTTCGGCCGTGATCGGGTCGATTGCGTGGGGAACTACTCCGTACAGGCCGAACAATTGCGGGCACGACGTGGGCTGGCCTGCAGTCCTCGTAGTAGGCAGGCGTGCCTGGTCCCAGTTGGGCGCGTGTTGCCACATAGAGGGTGGTTGCTGCCCCCTGCTCGATAGTCTTCGACGGGTAGCGACACTTCATATCGGCTAAAACAGCCGGATCCCAGTAGCGTTGCAAGTTGGTCCAGATACCCCCTGGCATGACCGAAGCGCCAGCTATACCGTCGTCTTCCCAACGCCTTGTGGCTTCGAGAGCGAACAACACGTTTGCAGACTTCGACTGTCCGTAAGCTAGCCCCGAATCGTATAACTGGCTGAAGAAAGCCGACATCGAGGACGGCGCCCGTCCCGGCGTGACGGAGCGCCCGTGACCTTGGGCATGTCCCGGGCGACGCTGTACCGGCGCATCGGCGAACTCGACGCCCGCCAGTGGTTCTCCTCCCTCACTCCTTGAGCAGAACGAACCAATTACCGGGCGCCACGTCGGCCATTTCAGCCCTCATTGCCGCCTGCGACGGGCTCGACGCTCAGGAATCGCTACCGGTTAGACGGCTGCTCCGGATCTCAGTGCTCAGTGCGGCTGGTGACCTGTGACGGCTCTCGTTTGGCTGCTGCTATGCCGTGCGGGTTGGTAAGTGACACTCCGTCTCCGCGACGGCGGAACAATAGCGCCGAGAACACTGCGCCGAAGGCGAAGAATGCGCCTCCGACCCAATACGCGGTTGCGTAGCCCTGCACGGCTGCTTCAGCAGCGACTGTTGCGGTCACCGGAAGATGGGAGGCGGCATAGTTGGTTGCGGTGGTCGCTGCCAGTGTGTTGAGCAGCGCAGTCCCGATTGATCCGCCGACTTGCTGACTGGTGTTCACCATCGCTGAGGCGATTCCGGCGAACTGCCGGTCGACTCCGAGGGTGGCAGTCTGCATAGATGCTGGCATGATCGAGCCCATCGCAAATCCCATCACCATCAGCGGTGGCAGCACATCGGTTGCGTAGCCGCTATGAAGATCCAGGCGGGTGAGCAAAACCATTGCGATAACACCAAGGGCCATGCCGAACGGCACCATGATCTTCGGACCAAATTTTGGAACGAAGATGTTGGTGCCTAATTGGGCGGCGAGAATGAGCATGGCGATCATCGGCAGGAATGAAAGCCCTGCCTGGACCGGTGTGTAGTCGAGCGTCTTCTGCAGATAGTAGGTGACGAATAGGAAGACGCCGAACATTCCGATACCAGCGATGAGCACAGAACCGTAGGCTGCACCGCGGTTGCGGTCAAGGATGATCGATAGCGGCAGGAGCGGGTGGGTCGCACGCCGCTGCCACAGGACGAATGCGACCAGCAGCACGCCGGCGCCGGCGAGTACGCCCCAGGTGAGAGGGGAGCCCCACCCATCGGTTTCGGCGTTGGAGAACCCGTATACGACGCCGAACAGGCCGCCGGAGACAAGGATGGTTCCGGGGACGTCGAGCTTAGGACGCGGACCCGTTCGAATACCGTGATCAACGTAAATAGCTGCGCCTATGACGGCGATGATGGCGATAAAGACGTTGATGTAAAGGTTCCAGCGCCAGTCAAGATACTGGGTGAGGTAACCGCCGAGCAGCAGGCCGACTGCGCCGCCGGCTCCGGCAATCGCGCCAAAGACACCGAAGGCTCGGGCGCGTTCCTTAGGAACGGTGAACGTTGTGATCAGAACGGCGAGGGCGGTCGGGGCGAGCATTGCGCCGAAAGCACCTTGAAGTGCGCGGGCACCGACGAGCATGCCGAAGCTGTTTGCGGCACCACCGAGCGCGGACGCCAGGGCGAAGCCGATGAGGCCGGTGATGAAGGTCCGCTTCCGGCCGATGAGGTCAGAGAGCCGGCCGCCGAGGAGGAGCAAGCTACCAAAGGCCAGAGAGTAGGCAGTGACGACCCATTGGCGGTCTCCGTTGGAGAAGCCAAGGTCAGCCTGAGCTGCCGGTAACGCGATATTAACGACGGTGGAATCGAGAACGACCATGAGCTGGGCGAGGGCAACGACACTGAGCGTTAACCACCTTCGGCGGGATACCACGGGGGCAGCCGAAGAGGCCACGGTCGTAGCTGAGGAAGAAGACATGAAACCGACTATATCCGAAACTAAGTCGTTTCGGATATAGTTGGTCTAGAATTGTTCTATGGCCGCTCGCTGCGGTCTCCCACAACTAAGGAGTTTGCCGTCAATGACGCAGATCGATCCCACCGTTGCCGGGGTGGATACGCCGAAGCTTGGTCGCAAGCGCGACCATACTCGCGATCCGGAGATTCTCGCTGCTGCATTAGACGTGCTCGCTGAAAGTGGCTACGAGCGCATGACGATTGACATGGTTGCAACGCGTGCCAAGGCCGGGAAGGCAACGCTCTACCGCCGCTGGGCGTCCAAGGCCGAACTTGTTATCGACGCTGTCGCGTGCATGAAAAACGCGGACATCGACATGGCTAAGCTTCCAGATACCGGGACACTCCGCGGCGACCTTCTAGCCAGCATCAAACCTCATTCGATCGAGGACAACGACCGCAAAATTCATGTCATGGCCGGGCTTATGTCGATGATTTCGTGCGATCCAGGGCTTTCGGATGCTGTCCAGTCAGCCATCGTCGAGCCTCGCGCGAGTGTCAACCGACTCTTCCTCCAGCGGGCGATCGACCGCGGGGAAATCCCGGCTGACTGTGACACGGAAAAGTTATCACTTCTTGTCACATCCATGGCGATGTACCGAACAATGGTGCAGCGCAAGACAGCTAACCGCGAGTTCCTCATATCCGTTATCGACGAATTGCTGCTGCCAGCAGTGGGCTTGCACCCCTAGCCCGGCCTTCGGAACTAAGGGTGGCTTCCCTGCGCCGAAACCTCACCGTACGTGTGATGTTCCGTTCAGACATGAAAGTGCACCCGGCGACCTCGGCGTGATCGCGCCGTACCGGGGCAGAGGGTGAGTTCATGGACTTTTGCCTCTCTGTTCAACTCGGTCCCTGCGGAGCCTTGAGATTCCGTTCCAGTCGGTCCGGTTCCGTCAGGCTCCGTCACCACGGGACGTTTTCAGGCGGCGCCGCGGGCCGGGTAGTCGTGGTCCTGGGCGTAGCGGACCCCTGCGATGACGTCGTCCAGGGACGGGCGGCCGAAGGGCATGGTGGCGGTGCTTGACCAGAACAGGGTCCCGTCGTCGTCCAGGATGAAAATGCCCGGTTCGTTGAAAAGGTCCGGTTCGCCCTCCTTGATCGCGTTTGAGAGATTCAGCCCCCAGGACCGGGCGGCTTCCTCACTCAGGCCATAGGCCAGGGGCAGGTTGGCCAGGTGCCACTGTTCCACGATCCTGGTGCTTCGGTCCTCTGTTTCCATGCTGACAGCGACAGCACGGCCGACCCCGGCTGCCTTCAGGTCCTCGATCCGCTTATCAATCTCGGCCAGTTGTTTGCGGCAGATTGGGCAGTGCAGGCCCCGGTAGAAGACAACGAGGCTGAACCGCCCGCCAATTCCGGTACCGAGCTTGAGGTCATCGGTGGTTCCCCCGCCAACCAGGGCCAGGGCGAGGTCGGGTGCTGACTGTGTAGGAAGAAGTGTCATGGCCTCGGCAACAAGGCCGGCGGCCAGGTAATTCCCTTCCTACGGGTCACCCCCGGAAGATTCGTCACGGTACGCATCCGACCGGAAACGTGGCGGTTAGTAGGCCGAGTCCATGTTGCGGGCAGACGGTCCTACTCGGGTCCGGGAATGCTATCCCGGGCTGGTCCGGCCGCCGCGGCACGCGTGCGCGGTACCGCCCGGACCACCAGCCAGGTCGGCGGCTGGATGCGTGCTGGTCAAGCACCTGGTAACCGAAGCGGACACGGATAGGCTTAAGAGTCAGCGGGCCACCGACTGCCGTGTAGCGCTCGGGGATCCATACCAGGGAGACATACTATGCGCATTGGTGAAGCGGCTGCTGCTGCCGGCACGACTACCAAGGCTCTTCGATTCTACGAAGAACGCGGTCTGTTGCCCTCCATCGGACGTACCGCCGCCGGCTACCGCGACTACACTCCGGAGACCGTCGCGCGGCTGAAGTTCATCAGCCGCAGCAAGAACGCAGGCCTCAGCCTCTCCCAGACCGGGAAAATACTTCGTGTTCGCGACGCCGGCGTTGCCCCCTGCACCCACGTCCGCAGCGAACTCGAGCAGCAACTGGCTGACCTGGACCGCCAGATCGCTGAGCTCAGCGCCCTTCGGAACACCGTTGCCGAACAGCACCGGATTGTTGCTGCAGCCGATCCGGCTGCGTGCGACCCCGAACGTATCTGCAGCTACCTCTGAGGCAGCTGCCAGCCTTTGTACTTTTCGTCCGTCCTACCGGCCGAGACGCCTCCGCGAAGACTCCCTGCCGGTACATAGCTGCCGGAGGTGGAGGGACGACAATTCGGCTGCGCCTACCAGAGACAAAATGCTCCCTGCTTCCAGCCGCGTTCGTGCTTCTGAGTAACAGGATTCCTGGGCTGGAGCGAACCTGCCGGTGAAAGGGCGAAGGTCAGCCCGGCCCTGATCCATTCGACCAACACAGCGCTGAGCCCGAAACGGGCCGCCGCTGCTCGCCCTCCAAACCCGTGTCGATCCACCCGCCAACCCATGAAGTGGTGCCGCCCGCCGCGACGGTCCTCACGGGCACGACCGGAAGGCAGAAGCGAACCATGCGCAGTGCTGCCCTTGACCTTCCCCTATAGGGGAAGGTGCAGACTGGGTCCGGAGCAACGGGCAGCACCCCACGAGGGGCCGCCCCGGCACGCGGCACCGGCCCGGGCTGGTTCCGGCAAGATTTTTTGGAGACTTTATGACTGACACGGCGGCATTTGATTACGATCTGGCAGTAATCGGGTCCGGCGGCGGGGCCTTTGCCGCCGCGATCCGGGCCACGAACCTCGGTAAGAGGGTGCTGATGGTGGAACGGGGCACCGTCGGCGGGACGTGCGTGAACACGGGCTGCGTACCCTCCAAAGCCCTGCTTGCCGCGGCCGAGTCCCGCCACGTAGCGCTGGATGCCTCGGGCCGGTTTCCCGGCATTGACACCTCAGCCGGCCCGGTGGACATGCCGGGCCTGATCGAGGGGAAACGATCCCTGCTGGAAGGGATGCGCTCGGAGAAGTATGCGGACCTAATCGCCGATTACAGCTGGGAGATGCGCCAGGGCGAGGCCGTGTTCGCGGGGTCCCCGGGCGACCCGGTCCTGGACATCGTCTCCCCCGGCGGCGTCCGGACGTCTGTCCGTGCCGCCCACTATCTCGTTGCGACCGGGTCAGCCCCGTGGGTACCGAAAGTCCCCGGGCTGGAGGACACCGGCTATCTGACGTCGACCACGGCGATGGAGCTGGACGAGGTTCCGGAGTCGCTGCTGGTGATCGGCGGCGGCTATGTAGCACTCGAACAGGCCCAGCTGTTCGCACGGCTCGGTTCGAAGGTGACAATGCTGGTCAGGTCCCGGCTGGCCTCGGCGGAGGAACCGGAAGCATCGCTGGCCTTGATGGGCGTTTTCGCGGATGAAGGGATCCGGGTAGTACGCCGCGCCACGCTTTCCACCGTGCGCACCGACACGGGAACCGGCCAGGTGGTGGCGACCGCGGCGGTCGCCGGCGGGGAGGAAGAGTTCCGGGCGGACCGGCTGCTGATGGCTACCGGCCGACGCGCCGTCACCGGCGGCCTAAACCTCGAAACGGTCGGCGTGGGGACCGGGGACCGGGGCGAAATCCTCGTGCGAAGCACCCTCGCAACCTCAAATCCGAGGATCTGGGCCGCCGGGGACGTCACCGGCCACCGGGAATTCGTCTACGTCGCCTCGGCCCACGGGGCCCTGGCGGTGGAAAACGCGTTCACTGACGCCGGGCGCGGGGTCGACTACCGGCACCTGCCCCGGGTCGTTTTCACCAGTCCGGCGCTGGCCGCCGTCGGCATGACGGATCAGCAAGCCAACGGCGACGGGATCCGCTGTGAATGCCGTGTACTTCCACTCGAATTCGTGCCCCGGGCGCTGGTCAACCGGGACACGCGAGGTTTCATCAAGATCGTTGCCGATAACAAAACCGGCCGGATCCTTGGAATCACAGCCGTCGGAAAAGACGCAGGAGAACTCGCCGCCGCCGGCGTCTACATCCTCGAGGCCGGAATGACGGTCGATCAGGTCGCGAACCTGTGGGCCCCGTACCTGACCATGGCCGAGGGCATCAGAATCGCTTCGCAATCGTACAACACGGACGTATCGCGGCTCTCATGCTGCGCCTCGTAACACCAACTCCCCCGGCCAGACAGGCCGGAAGACGTCCGCCAGGCGGGCAAAGCCGTCATCGTCGACTGCTGGGCCGACTGTTGCGTGCCCTGCCAGAAGGTCTCCCCCGTGCTGGATCAGATCGCCGTCGAGTTCGCCGATAAAGTGCAGTTCGTCAAGGTCAACATTGATGAAAACCCTCCGGGACCGCGAGCCTGGGAATCACGTCTATCCCTGCCATTTACCTTTTCAGAGACGGTGAAAATAAGGTGGCTGTCATCGGCGCGCGGCCCAAACAGTTCCTTGAAAAGGAATTCGCGGTCTACCTGCGCTAAGTCCCGCAACGGCCGGGCCCCGTATGGCCGGACGGTTCCGTAAGCCGTTCTTTCTTTCCGCACGTGAGCCCGGCAGACTTAAACTGGCGACCTGCACACCACCATAAGGAGAACCCATGACCACCTCCCCGTCAGTAATCATCTTTGATGTGAACGAAACTCTCTCGGATATGTCCCCCATGGGGGCGCGCTTCGGTGAGGTCGGTGTACCGGCCGAATTGGCCCAGCTCTGGTTCGCGACCCTGCTGCGCGACGGTTTCGCACTGACCGCCAGCGGAGACAACGGTTCGTTCGCCGGGATCGGAGCCGACGCACTCAGGAGGCTTCTGACCGGGAGGGAGGTAAACCGGCCCCTTGACGTGGCGGTCGAACATGTCATGGGCGGCTTAGCCGGCCTCGGGGTACATCCGGATGTCCCCGAGGGAGTGCGGGCACTCGCCGCTGCCGGGTTCCGGCTGATCACACTCAGCAACGGTTCGGCCCAGATCGCGGAGAAGCTGTTCCGCGAGGCTGGGATCCGTGGGGCGTTTGAGTCGCTGCTTTCGGTTGAAGATGCGCCGGCCTGGAAGCCCGCCCGGGCAGCCTATGAATATGCTGCTGCCGCTTCCGGGGTTGATCCTTCAGGGATGCTGCTGGTGGCCGTCCACCCCTGGGACATCCACGGCGCGGCCCGCGCCGGGCTGCGCACGGCGTGGTTGAACAGGACCGGGGGAAGCTACCCGGGCTACTTTGAGGCTCCTGAATTCACCGTCACCGCCATGACCGAACTTCCGACGGCCCTGGCAGCAACACACTAACGGTGCCCGTGGCCGGAGCCCGGACCGGGCCCGGCCGCGGGTGACCGACGTGCGCCGCCGGACCGCTGACTCCTCTATGCGATGAATCCTTTGTCTTTGAGCCAGGCAGCGGCAGCGTCCCGCGGGTTCATTTTGCGGTCGCCGGAGACATCCTGGTTCAGGTTCAGCAGGTCACCGGTCGTCAGAGCCTGTGAGACTTTGTTCAGGGCCTCAGTGCTCTTCGCGTCCAAACGGTCCTTGAGGGCGAGCGGCAGTACCTGCTGGGCTGCGAAATTATTCAGCGGATCTTCCAAGACGACCAGCCGGTTCTGGACGATCAGCGGTGAGGTGCTGAACACGTCTGCGGCCTGGATCCTGTCATCCAGCAGCGCCCTGAGGGTCACCGGCCCGCCGCCGTCGCTGAATGGAACAAACTCTTTGGGGACACACCCGTAGGTGGCTTTAAGCCCCGGGAGGCCTTGGGGCCGTTCTTTGGCTTCCGGCGGCATGCCGAGCGCAATCTGATCGCACACCGTGCCCAGGTCCGCGAGGCTCGTGAGCCCATATTTCGCCGCCGTCGCCCCGGTCACCACAATGGAGTCTTTATCCTCGGCCTTGGCCGGTTCGAGTACTGTCAGCTCCGCGGGCAGCTTGCCGGGGAGCTCTTTCATCACGTCCCCGGCGCTGACGGCGGTGGCCGTCTTGTCCACGTACCGCAACAGATTGCCGCTGTACTCCGGAACGACGTCGATGGACCTGTCCTGCAACGCCCTGACATACACTTCGCGGGATCCGATCCCGGGCTTAGTCGACGCCGGGATGCCGGCCGCGTTCAGCGCCCCTGCGTAGATCTCCGCCACCGTCTGACTCTCGGGGAAGTTGGCTGAGCCGATGACCAGGGCGCCTCCGGAGCTGGCCTGGCCTGTGGGCCGGGCGTTGTTCAGCGGGTCCGCGCCGGCGCCGCAGGCGGCCAGTCCGAGCGTGAGCAGGGTACCTGCTGCCAGGGCAACGGTCCGTGTCAGGGAATGTCTCATGTTCATGTTCATGTTCCTTTTCGTATCCCCGGGCATTTACCGGGCGAGGGATGATGGGGGGCCTCGACCACTGGGGGCCGCGGATTGTCAGGTTCTTCCGGTGGTCAAGACTGCGGCGGCGGTGTCCCCCGTGGTGGGTCCGCCGGGATCCTGCGGGCCTGGGACGAGGGCCCGCGCGGAGACCGGGATCGTGAGCCGAACGGCATCACCGGCACCCAGCAGCCGGCCCCAGGGCGCCTCCGCCTGAAGTGTGATGCCGGAGACGTCAACGGTGACCAGCCGGCGGGGCCCCAGCACCCGGATATCCGTCACGATGCCGGGCACGCCGTGGCCGGCGGGGCTCCGGTAATTTTCCTGGATGCTGATGCTTTCCTGGCGGATGACCAGCACGCCCGGGCCGTCCGGCCAGTCCTTGTCCGCGGGCAGGTTAAGGTCTCCCAGTGCCGAGTAGTGGACTCCGTCGCGGACGGTTCCTGTGATTTCGTTTGTGCCGCCCATGAGCCGGTGGACTTCCAGGGACACGGGTCGGGAGTACATCCGGTCGACGCGGTCGTACTGGAGCAGCCTGCCACGGCTGAGCAGGGCGATGCTGTCCGCGACGGCGGCCGCTTCGTCGCGGTCGTGGGTGACCATAAGGATGGTGGGGGCCAGCCGCTCCCGGAGCTGCGCCAGCAGCTCGTGCATGCTGGAGCGCAGTTGCGGGTCAAGGGCGCTGAAGGGTTCGTCCAGGAGCAGGATGGCAGGCCGGGCGGCCAGGGCCCGAGCGATGGCCACCCGCTGGGCCTGGCCGCCGGAGAGGGCCGTGACGGGACGGCGTCCGTACCCATCCAGCTGCACCAGATTCAGGAAATGCGCGGCATCGCCCCGGGCAGCCCGTCGGCGGACACCGCGGACGGTCGCGGCGAATGCAACATTGTCCAGGACGTTCAGGTGGGGAAACAGCAGCGGGCGCTGGGAGACCATGGCCATGCCGCGGTGTTCGGGGCTGACCCGGGACAGGTCGGTGCCGCGAAGAACGATCCTTCCGGCATCCGGGGCTTCGAGGCCCGCCACGGCGCGCAGCAGAGTGCTTTTCCCTGATCCGGAGGGCCCCAGAACGGCGGTGCATGAACCCGCGTCGAGGGTGAGACTGACGCCGTTCAGGACCGGCGCAGATGAGCTGCTGAACGACTTTGAGAGTCCTTCGATAACCAGATCGTCGCTCATGAAAGGTCTCCCGGGGGTTTGCGTGCGAAGAAGCCAAGACCCAGCAGCAAGATCAGCGGCGGAAGGACAGCCGTCACCGACAGCACGGCAACCACGGCATCGTTGCCCGTGCCGGAAGCGGCCGAAGCGACGAGCATCGGAACGGTGACAAAGGCGCCGCCGCCGACCAGAAGCGTGATGAGGTAGTCGCTCCAGCCGACCAGGAAGGCTAGGAACGCGCTGCGTGCCAGTGCCGGGGCGAGCAGTGGCAGGTGCACCCGGGTAAGGACCTGCCAGCGGGTTGCTCCCAGGGTGAGGGCTTCGTCTTCAAAGCCACGGTCGTGCGCCCCGTAGGCCACGCGCATCGTGTAGGTCGTGTAGGGCAGGGCGTAGACGCTGAGGATAAGGATCACCCCGGCCAGTGCCGGGACCTGCAGCCTCAGGAGCAACACGTTGAGCCCGAAGGCCGCCGCGAACGCCGGAACTACCAGCGGTGCAAACAGCACGGCGTTGACGGCCGCGGGGAACGGGACTCGGTGGTAAGCCAGAGCCCGGGCGGCCAGCGCCCCCAGCGGTGTGGCGACAGCGCTGACCGCCAGGCCCAGGCCCAAGGAACGTGCGAAGGCCGGGACCGCGCCCTGGGCCAGGGCGGACCGAACGCCGTCGAAGCCCCAGCCCTCGGGCATGGCGGCCGGGTAGGACCAACGGTCCGCGAACAGCCACAGTCCCAGCGGCGCCAGGGGAAGGAGGAACCACACGGCCAGCGCCAGGGTCAGTACGGTTCGTCCCACCCGGCCCGGGGCGCGGGAGACCCGCAGGGCCGAGCCGTCGCCGCGCTCTGGCGTCCAGGGCGTCCTCCGTCCCGGAGGAAGGGTTACCGCCATAGTGGAATCCTCCTCAGGAGGACAAACGCTGCAGCGGCGGCCGCGAACGCCACGATCGTGGTCACCATCGCGAGGGCTGCCGCCTCGGGCCGGGATGTCAGCGACGCGGAGCCAAAGACCCGCAACGCCATCACCGGAAGAGGTTCGGGATAGGGCCGGCCGAGCAGCCAGGCGACCTCGTAGGAGCCGAAGGTGTACACGAAGACGATCGTTGCGGAAACGATCAGCGCCGGTACGCTCAGCGGCAGCAGGACGTGACGGAGCCGCCGGAGGCGGCCGGCTCCCAGGAGGGCCGCCGTTTCGTCATAGCCCGCTGAGCGGGTGATCAGGGCACCGGTGACGACAAGGGCGACGAAGGCTGATTCCTTCCAGCTGTAGTCGGCAATGACCGCGAACCACAAGGGTCCCCCAACCAGCCGCGGCCAGGCCTCCCCCACCCCGATCAGCCGGGACAACACGCCGGAATCCGAGAGCAACAATCCGACGGACGCGGCCCCGACGATGTGCGGAAATGGAATCGTGAGGGTACTGACGGCGGCAACGGCCCGGCCGCACCAGCGGCCCTGGACAATGATCAGGGCCGCCATGAACCCCACGGCGGAGGCGGCGATGGTTGACGCCGCCGCGATGGCCAGGGACAGGCCGACAGCGGCAGGAAGGTCCGGGGCCACCGTGGTGTACGCCTCCACAGTCAGTGACGGTCTGCCGGTCAGCGGAAGCAGGCCCAGGCTTTGGGCAGCCGCGGTCAGCAGCCCACCCAGAACAACGAAGGACGCTGTCAGCACAGCAGGGGCAGCCATCAGCCCCGGCGGCAGGCGCCGGCGCGGAGCCTGCCGGGCCGCCGGAGCAAGGAGTTCCGTCACAAGGTCACCGGCCCGTGAGGATCTGGCGCCGCCAGGCGTCGTCGAGTTCGGGCACCCACGCGGCTGAAAGTTCCGGGTTGGCGTTTTTCGACAGCACATCGTAGGTGGGCACCACCGGGGACTGCGGGAGAGCCTCGAACCTGGCCCGCTGAGCGGCGCTCAGCGCGGCCGGGTCAAGGACCGGGAACTGACCCCAGACCCGCGGGTCTGCTTTGGCGGCCTGCTGTTCCGGGGAGAGCGCCAGGTTCGCGACGACCATCGCTCCCGCCTGGTGCCCGGAGGTTGACGGGATCGCGAGGAAGCTGGCGTTTCCCACGGTGCCCTCGTCCAGGGTGAGGATTTTGGTGGCTGCCGGGTAGGTCCCGTCGGCGACGAGTTTGGTCAGGGTGGCCGGGCCGTAGGTCATGGTGAAATCGACCTGCCCGCCCGCGTACAGGGCGTTCAGTTCCACGGACGTTTTCGGGTATGTTTTCCCTTCGCGCCACAGCGACGGGGCAACGCCGGTGAGCGCGTCGAACAGGGCCGGGGTGAACCGGTCGAATGCTTTCCGGTCGAATCCGAGTGGCACGTTGTTGTATCCGCCGGACACGCTGTAGAGCACCTGGCGGGTGAAGACGGAGCCGGTGAAGTCCGGCGGCGCCGGGTACGTGAAGCGGCCCGGGTGCGTCCGGGCCCAGTCCAACAGCCCTGTCACGGTCTTCGGCGGGTTGGTGACGGTGGTGGAGTTGTAGGCGAAGGTGAACTGGGCCTTGCTCCACGGCGCTTCGCAGCCCTCGACCGGTGTCCCGAAATCGTTGGCCAGCAGCGGGTCGGAGGGTGCGGTGAGTTTCATGTTGGGCAGCATCGGGGTCCAGCCGCAGGACCAGGCCCCGGCCTGTTTGCCGGTGCCGAAGTTATCGCCGTTGACCCAGACCAAGTCGACGGCACCGTCCCGGGCTCCGGCCTGCACTTCGGTCAGGACACGGTTCAGGGCGTCTTTCGTGTCGGCGACCGGGACGCGTTCGAGCGTGACTCCTTCTTTCGCCGCGGCGGGTTTAAGCGTGTTGTCGACGTAGGAGTTTCCTTGTTCGTCGCCGCCATACATCCACAGGCGCACAGTCTGGCCCTGCGCGGCGGCGGTGACCTGGTCCCAGCCGGTGAACCCGGGCTGGGCGGCGGGTGGGGAGGCGCAGCCGGCCAGGGCCAGCGCAGCTACCGCGATTGCGGCGGTACTGGACAGGAGCGTTTTGGCACGGAGGGTCGGAATCATTCGTGCGGTCCTGTCAGGGTGTTGAGCGTCCTTGGCGGGACGTCTTCGGCGTGTGGTGTGTGTTTTCACGGCTGCAGTTTCCCGGCCGGCGTTGTGACGGGACGGAGCGGCAGCAACTTCCGTAGTCCGGCGTTTTCTGCTGCGTCCAGGGTCGAATGCTGGACGCACGCTGGGACGAGTTTACCGGTTTCCGGGTGGCTCATTGTGTACATGCAGGCGCCGAGGCGTTCCTGCGTTTCCCGGATTTTCGGGTCGGCGCTGGTCTCACCGCGCTCCATTAGCGCCCATGCCGGTGCGACGTCGGCCGCGTCCATGAAGTTGTGTACCACAAACGTTTTGAAGGACAGCCGGCGGCTCCAGGCAGCGGACGCTACTGCACCCGGGCCACCGGCCCGGCGCACGAGGCGGCGGGCAAAGGACACCATGGCGGGAAGGTCGTCCAGGTGGGCCAGGAGCGCCCGGAGGATTTTGGCGCCGACGATCCATGCCGGGCTGCCGCCGAAAAACATTCCGCCGTGGTTTTTCAGGAGCTGGTCGCGCGCGGCGAGGTCCCGGGGGTCATCCGGGTCCAGCAGCGCGGTGAGTACGGATCCAGTCCTGAGGGCGACGGCGGTGCGGTTGCACCGGGTGTCTCCGAACTGGGTTCCCTGCCAGGGAATGGGTTGGCCGGCGCCTGCTTCGATGCGGGACCAGACGGCATCGATGGTGATCTCCTCGAAGTCCTCGGACCATCTCCGGTCATCCCCGATATAGGCGGCCGGCTGGAAGGAGAGCATGTCGTAGGGCATGGCCAGCACCGCGTGTGTCACATCGGCGACCTGGTCGACGTTGGCCGGGGTGACGGTCATGTTGTGGGCTAGGTAGGAACTGATGCCGTGGTCTCGTTTGAGGGCGATGAACATCTCGGCGAACCGGGCGCGGAACGGGTTCAGTTCGGCTTCGTTGCGGGGTCGCACGGCTCCGCGACGGCCCCTCATGAGCGAATCGAAATGGGCGGCAAAGGATACTTTCCGGAACCTCGGGCTGCCGGCATCGTCCAAGGCCACGGCCAGGAGGTAGTCGTAGTCGAAGTCACCGTGGGTCATGGACATGGGTTCGCGGCCGTTGGCGTGCATGGCCTGCAGGGCTGCGGCGTGGTCCTTGGCCGGGAGCAGGCTGACTTCCCCGCCGATCAGCTGGGCGTGGGCGCGGGGGCCCCGGACGCGGCGCAGGAACTCCATTTGTTTTGTGACCGCGGAGATGGTGTGGCCGCCGTCGATCCGGACCCTGTTCGCGTCCGCGGAGTGGTAGCAGGGTGAGCAGGTCAGGTTGCATTTGGGGAAGACGCCGTGGGTGCCTTCGCAGCCGACGGCGCTTCGTCCCAGCAGTTGCGCCGGGGTCTTCACGTGCTCGGGCAGCTCGGCCCAGCGCTGATCCATCGCGGCCTTGCTCTCCGGGTGGACCGGACGTGTGAGGAGCTCGACGCTCCGGAGGAGGGCTGCGATCTTCATGGTTCTCCTGCTGGTGTGGATGAAATCGGCGGACTGGGTGGTGCGGTGCCGTGGGTGTGGGGAAGGTGGAAGGGAGCGCCCTCCCTTCCACCTTCCCCCGGCGTCTCAGGCGGTCAGTTCCGGGACTGCGGGCAGGTCCAGCTCTGTTCCGGCGTAGTGGTTGAAGTAGTTGGTGAACAGGTTTGCCGCGATGTGGACGAACGCCTCGGAGAGTTCCTCGGTGCTCCAGCCGGCGTCCAAGGCCGCTTGCGAGGTCGCATCAGAGACGTTCCCTGTCCTGGCCGCGGCTTGGCGGGCAACGGAGGAGATCGCTTCGAGTTTGTCGTCGAAGTCCACTTCCGCGGCGCGGATCGCGATGATCTGCTCGGACTTTGCGCAGATGCTGCCGGTCACGGACCGTCGCCGCTGACGATGACGCCTCCGTCGGCGGTGAAGGCGGCGTGGCCTTCTATCATCCCCGTCATCATGGGGAACTCCGGGCCAGTTTGCGCAGAACGTCGCGGTCCTGGATGATGATGCGCCCGCGGCCCTGTCGGATGGCTTTTTTGGCCGTAAACTCGCCCATGATCTTGCTGGTGGCCTCCCGGGAGGCACCCAGGAGGCCGGCGAGCTGTTCGTGGGTCAGGTGGATGGTCCGGGCCTGCCCGAAGCGTGGCGGGCCCGCGGCGTCGCCGAGTTTGAGCAGGGTGGACGCCACCTGGGCCGACAGCGGCCGCAGCGCCAGGTCGGTCAGGCGTTCTTCGAGGCGGGCTACCTGTTCGCCCAGGAGCCGGGAGATGCGGATGGCGATGCGCGGATCCGAGAGCAGGAACCGTTCGACCTCGTCCACGCTGAGCTGGCAGATCGCGGAATCTTCGATGGCCTCGGCGTAGTTGTCATACATCCGCTGGCCCACGAGCATCATCTCCCCGAACACGGCGCCCGGTTGCAGGATGGCCATCGTCAGGGCCTTGCCGTCCTCGGCGACCCGGAAGATACGCACCCGGCCGGATTTGAGGATGAACAGCGCCTTGACGGGCTGGCTTTGGCTGAACAGCAGCTCCCCGCGGCGGAACAGCCTGGCCGGGGCCATGAGGTCCATGGCCTCGATCTCCTGCGCGCTCAGATCAGCGAACAGGTCAACTTCATTCAAACAACTAAAGGGGTCTGCGGGTCCTGCCATTAGCGGGTCGGCCTCTCGTTGCCGCGGGGCCCACGGTCGCAGGTCTCCGGAGACGGTGGCCCCTACATCGACCCGGCAGGAATCGGTCATGCCTGGCTCTTGAGGACGCGGACCGCCACCAGTCCCAGAATAACGCCATAAGTCATGTGCCCCATGAGGCTCATCAGCGCGGGAAGGTCAACGGCGAACGAGGGCTTGCCCATCAAGGCCGGCCTGATAATCAACGGCAAAAGGACCCACCAGATGGCCCCGTAACCGAGCCCGACGCCGCCGGCGATGCCCCGTCTGCCCCGGTAAGGACGCGCCGTCCCACGCCGGTGCCGGACGCGCGGTGTGAAAGAGCTGATGCAGAAGCCATAACGGCGACCTTCCATGGAAGAGGTTACTGACGTCTTCAAAGTACGTCTGGCCCGGGATGTCGTTCAGTAATCTGCACTACACAGAGAACACCAATAGCAGCGGTGCATTGAGGTCCCGCTGAGCCGTGACGTAAACGGCAGACGTGAACGGCTGCGGTACCGCCCATCCGTCGTGTTATCGGTCGTCCGTTCTCTTTCCGGCCCGGATCTGCAGGTGGCCGCCGCGGGCCGAGGCGCGGACGACGTCGACGCATCGTTTCTCGACGGCCTGCCAGGGGGCGGCGGTGATGTCGGATCCGCCCGCCGCGCAGGCCAGTCGTGCCAGCGGAGTGAGCCATCGGGCCCATCCCACCGGGTCCTGCATATCAACGACCCCGATCCGGGCGTCTGCGGAAAGCAGCCTGTTCATGTTCGTCCAGGCCTGCTCCCAGTCCCCCATCAGGGACAGCGAGTACGTGGCCAGGGCAGCATCCGAAACCGCGGCTCCCCCGCCATCTTCGATGCGGGCAGCGACCGACCCCGGATCGAGTAGCACCATGTCGGCCTGGAGCAGGATCACGTTCTCCCAGCCGCGGGCCCGGGCGCGGCGCCGCGCCTGGTGGAGCATTTGCGCGCTGCGGTCGATCCCGACGATGGTCCCGGCGGTACCAAGGCGCTCCCGCAGCAGCGGAAAATTCAGTCCCGTTCCGCAGCCGATGTCCAGCACCTGCTGGCCCGCTGCGGGGGCCAGCGCATCGATGCCGAGCACCCGTCCGGCATGATAGACAGGGTATTCGCCCGAGAGCAGATCATAAAACGGGGCAAACAGCGTGTATTTATCGCGGATAGCGTGCTCCTTCAGGTTCGTTACGGTGCTGGTCTGGTTCCGCGCCCGCTGCTTGGACCGGCCCGGGCCTCACCGCAGCGACCGGTAACCGGCGATGATCCGCTGGACACCGCTGGCCGTGACCAGCAGCGCCCAGACGGACGCGATAACCCAGGCCGCGCCCGGGAAGATCAGCCAGAGGCTGTGCACGGCCACGGTCTCGGCGCCCTCGGTCAGGCCGGCCAGGAAGGACAACGACCGGCCGTCCCTCAGCTGGCAGCCGGTTTTTTCGGCGATGGAGGAGAACGCCAGGAAGGCTGTGCCGTTGATGTAGTAGGCGAAAAGGACCAGCAGAAACGGCAACCACGGGGCACCGAAGCCCGCTGTCGCACCGATCGCCACGCCGAGGACCGTGGCACCGTAGACGATGAAATCGGCGCAGATGTCCCAAAATCCGCCCCGCCCGGTGTCTTCAATCCCGGCGCGGGCGTTCCGGCGCCGGGCCAGCGGGCCGTCGAGGCCGTCGGCTAACCGGCACAGCAGCCACGCGGCCAGAGCAGGCAGCCACCACTGCAGCGATGCCAGGACCGCGCTGGCAAGGCCGAGGACCAGGTTCAAGCCCGTCAGCCTGTCAGGGGTAATCCATGGCCGGTCCAGCCATCCGGCGGCCCGCCCCAGGGCCGGCGCCATGGCGTGCCGCAACCGGGCATCAAACATCGGAGGCCCTCTCCTTCCGACGCCGTCGGACGGCGAACACCAGCCCGGCCACGGTGAGCACACCAAGTGCCCCGAGTGCGAGGCTGAGCTGCCATCCCGGCTGCAGGCCGAACGCACCCAGGGTCACGTAGCTCACCGTCCCGGGGAGGATCCCGATGGCGGTCCCGAGGAAATAGGGCCACCAGCGGATGGAGGTCAGCCCGGCGGTGTAGTTAATGGCCGTAAATGGCAGCACGGGCACCAGCCGGGCCCCGATCATGGCCGCCAGGCCGCCGCGCCGCAGCAGCCGGTCGACTTTCTCCACCCGTGCCCCGGTGAATTTCTCCACCGCTTCCCGGCCCAGCCAGCGTCCCAGCCAGAACGCGGCAACGGAACCCAGGATCGCGGCGATAAAGACGACGGCGATGCCGCCGGCGAACCCGAAGACCAGCCCCGCGGCGACTGAGAGAACATTTTTGGGCACCGGCGCCAGCGTCAGCGCGGCATAGGCGAGGATGAACGCCGCCGGCCCCCACCAGCCGGTGGTGCCGAAATAGTTCCGGATGTCCACGACCGGCGGGAGTGGAAAGACCAGTGCCGAGGCGGCTGCGGCGGCCACCAGAACCAGAAGAATTCCCAGCCGAATCACCGCCCGGCGCCGGCTGCCCGGGACAGAACCCGTCACGGGGCGTCGCCGGCGCCGGTGGCAGGTGCCGGGTTTTTGTCATCGGCGGTGCGGATGGCCCAGGCTGCGTTGACGAGGCCGATATGGCTGAAGGCCTGCGGAAAGTTTCCGAGCAGCTCGTTGCTGTCCGGCGCAACCTCTTCGGCCAGCAGGCCCAGATCGGTGGCGAATCCCGCGGCCCGTTCGAAGACGGTCCGGGCGCGCCGGGTCTGCCCGGCCAGGGCCAGGGCATGGGCCAGCCAGAAGGTGCACAGCAGGAACGTGCCTTCCTCCCCGGAGAGCCCGTCGTCGCCCTGGTACCGGTACACCAGGCCCCGGCTGTCGGTGAGCCGTTCATCGATGGCGTCGATCGTTGCCAGCATCCGGGGATCATCGGCGGGCACAAACCCCACGATGGCGAGCATCAGCGCCGACGCATCCAGGTCCTCGGAGCCGTAGGCCTGGGTGTAGGCGTTGGCTCTGGCGTTCCATCCGTTCTTGCGGATCGAGTCGGCCAGTTGCGCCCGGGTCTGTACCCAGTGCGGAACTCTGTCTTCGGCGTCCAGGACCGCGGCGAGGCCGATGGCCCGGTCCACGGCCACCCAGCACATCAGTTTTGAATGCAGGTAGTGCCGGGGTGCGCCGCGGACTTCCCAGATGCCCTGATCCGTGGACTGCCAGCGCGACGCGGCCGCATCAGCTGCGTCGGCCAGGAACCGCCGCGTCCCGGGCTCCAGATCGTTCAGATACTCCGGGAGGGTCGCAGCGGCGTCGAGGAGTTCGCCGTAGACATCGAGCTGGCGCTGGTCCCAGGCGCCGTTGCCGACCCGCACCGGCGCGCTGCCGCGCCAGCCGGGCAGGTGGGCCAGCACGCGTTCGGTCAGATCCCGTTCCCCGCCGATGCCGTACATAATCTGCAGCTCCTCGCCGCTGCTCAGCCGGCCGGCGGCAGCCGTCGCGAGGAACTGGAAGAACTTCCCGGCCTCGTCCGGACACGCGGCCACCCACAGTGCCTGCAGGGTCATGCTGGCATCCCGGATCCAGGTGTACCGGTAGTCCCAGTTCCGGGTGCCGCCGGCGACCTCGGGCAGGGAGGTGGTGGGGGCGGCGACGATGGCGCCGGTCGGATAGAACGTCAGGGCCTGCAGGATCCTGCCGCTGGAAGCGACCAGGTCCTGCCAGGGTCCGTCGTAGTTTTGATGCAGCCGCGACCAGCTGCCCCAGCCCTCGAGAGTGTCCTCCAGCCGGCGGGCGATGTCCTCCTGACTCCAGAACACCGGCGGTACAGGCCCGGCGTTCCGGTGGTGAAGGGCGAATCCCAGAACTTCTCCGGCACGGAGAACCGGCTTCGCAATCGCCCGGCTATCGTCGAGTGCGAAGGTGACGGGAGTGGAGAAGGCCAGCACGTCGGCCCCGCCGTGGATGAAGATTCCGCCGTCGGTGTCCTCAAGGAGCGGCCGGACCTGGCCGTAGTCGGGCCGCGGAGCGAAGACCACCTCCATCTCCACTTCGCCGTCGACGCAGGCCACCTTCCGCAGCAATGTGCCGGGAGCCCCGGCGCCGAGTTCGTGGCCCCGGTTTCCCTCCCCCAGGACCAGAGCATCGGTGACCGTCACGGTCCCGCCGGCCGTGGTGTGGACCGTCTCGAGCACCATCGTGGGCCCGAGGTACCGCCGGGTCGAGGAGTAGGGGGCCACCGGCCGGATCGACCAGTAGCCCGCGTCCTCGCCCAGGATCCGTCCGAACACCGACGGGCTGTCAAAACGGGGGAAACACAGCCAGTCCACCGAACCCGCGGCGCTTACGAGCGCGGCGGAGCGGCAATCGGAGAGCATGGCGTAGTTGGCGATGGGCTCACTGGTCATCGGTACACCCTGCCTGATTCACTCAAGACGGTCCAGCGCGTCTTCAATGGCGCGGTGGAACGTCGGATATGCGTAGATCATCCGCCGCAAGGTGCTGACCGGGATCCTGGCGTGGACGGCAAGCGCCAAGGCCGAAAGGACCTCGCCCCCTGCAGGGCCGGCGGACGTCGCACCGACCAGCACCCCCTCATCCGCGTCTTCGACGAGTTTGATAAATCCCTGGATTCCGGACTTGTGGATCCATCCCCGTGCGGATGTGGCCAGGTCCGTGAAACCGACACGCACGCTCATTCCATTCCCGCGTGCCTGTTCCTCGGTCATGCCGACGGAACCGACCTCGGGATCGGTGAAGGTCACCCGCGGAACCGCATGGTATTCGGCCGGGGCCGGGTCCTGGTCCAGGATGTGCGCGGCGGCGATGGATGCCTGGTACATGGACACATGGGTAAAGGCGCCCTTGCCCGTGATGTCGCCGATGGCGTAGACGCCGTCGGCAATCCGCATGTGCCCATCGGGGTCCAGGAAGCGGGCGGCCGGATCCAGGCCCAGGGCGGCCACCCCGAGGGACTCGAGGTTGGTGGTGCGGCCCGCCGCGACCAGAAGCCGGCCGGCACTGAGGGTAGAACCGCCGAAAGCGACTGTGAACGTGCCGGCGGAGTGCCGGACGCTTTCTATGCGGGCCCCCACTTGGACGTCGATGCCCTCCTCCCGCAGCACGCCTTCGAGGAGCTTGCCGGCCTCGGGCTCTTCCGGGGGCAGCAAGCCCGGCGCGGCTTCGACGACGCTGACGCGGGTGCCGAAGCGTGCGAATGCCTGCGCCAGTTCCGCGCCGATGGCCCCTCCCCCGATCACGATCAGGGATTCCGGGACCTCGGTGGCGGCGATGGCCTCCCTGTTGGTCCAGTACGGTACATCGGCCAGACCCGGGATCGGAGGAATCATCGGTTCCGTGCCGGTATTGATCACGACGGCGCGGCGGGCGGTGAACTCCCGGCCGGCGGCGCTGACCGTCCGCGGCCCGGTAATCCTCCCCCGGCCGCGGACAAAGCGGCCTCCTTTGGCGGTGAAACGGTCCACGGCGACCGTGTCGTCCCAGTCATCGGTGGCCTCGGAGCGGATCCGGTCCGCCACCGGCGCCCAGTCCTGGCGGACATCGGCATCCCCGGCGAGGCCGCGGATGCGCCGGCCCTCCGCCAGGGAGTTACCGGCCCGGATCATCATCTTGCTCGGAATGCAGCCGTAGTAGGGGCACTCCCCGCCAACCAGGCGTCCTTCGATTCCCACAACCGAGAGGCCCGCTTCTGCGAGCTCGCCGGCGGCGGCCTCACCGCCCGGACCCATGCCGATAACAACAACATCAACTTCTTCAGCCATGAAATCTCCTTGTCATCATCAACCGGTGTATTTCTGCAAAATTGTTTCCCTGCCACGACCGGGAACTGGGGGACCCTGTGCCTTCACCACACTCTTCGATCTCAGTGCGGTTGCCCCGCAGCAGATGCGCCGCATGATCCGGAGCCGCTGTCGGCCCCGATGGTTGCCACGGCCCGCACCTCCGGGACGTTGTGGGCTGGGCGGGCACCGCCGCGCCGCCAAGTGAATGCCCGATCAGGAACGACGGCGCCGCGAAGCGCTCGCGCAGGAGATTCGACCCGTGGACCAGATCCTCAATATTGGAGCTGAAGTTGGTGTTGGCGAAATCGCCACCCGACCGGCCCAAACCGGTGAAGTCAAACCTCAGGACCGCGATGCCAAAATCGGTCAAGGCTCGGGAGATCCTGGCCCCCGCCGGCGCGTCCCTACTGCACGTGAAGCAGTGCGCAAACAACGCATACGCCCGGGGTGCTGATTCCGGAACATCCAACCGAGCCGCCAGCAGCACTCCCTGTGATCCCGGGAACTCCAGTATCTCGCTCCGCATGCTCATTCCTTCCCGTCTCTATGGATGCGTCCGTGGATAAGCCAGATCTGAACCGGTTCCGCCTGAACAGCCGCGCACACCATTCCCGGAGCCGAATCCCCTCGGACGAATCCCCTCAGGAGGGGATACACGGCTGGTGCAGGCCCTGGGCCCCTGCTATTCGGCGATATGGATTTCTTTCCAGAATGCGACGTAGTTGCTGTAATTCTGCCCCACCCGATCCAGCGACACAGGATACGGATCGGGGTAGCTGAAGGCGCGGTCCGGCAACACGTTCCCCCCGCCGTCCTTGACGCTGAAGTACTGGCACCGGCCCTTCCACCCGCAGGTGTACGGCGTTGCACTGGCAATAAGCAGTGCGTAGTCGACGCTCCGGGGCGGGAAGTACCAGTTCCCTTCGATCTTGATCAGCTCGTTCCTAGGGGCTTCCGCAAGCACGGTGCCATTAAGTACTGCCTTCATCGGAGCGGCCCTTTCGTGGGTGGAATTGTTCGTTCCCATGAATCTAGCCGCGGTCCGGGCCCGAGTTCTGCGATCCGGGACACACAAGAGACGATCAGCTGCTCGTGGTCATGCACTTTCAGGATTTCGATGGGTTCCTGGCTGACCTGTTCCGTCACCCAGAGGTAAACCTGCGTGATGAGAAGCTCACCCAGGGCGGCCGCAAGGAAGTACGCGGAGAGAATGTCGTAGGCCTTCGGGTCGAAGTAGGCATCCGGCTTGGACCCGCGGACCCGCGAACCGACATCTCTCACCACACTAGTTTCATTACAGTTGACGCACCGCCCCGGGCTGTTGGGTGCGCCGCTCCCAATTGGCCGCCTCAACGGCGAGACCCCGTGGCGGGACCAGGTGCGTCGAAGGTCACCGCGGCCGTCTCTACAACGCCTGCCGCCCGGCCCGGCGCCATCTGGTACTGCCAGTAGAGATTCGTGTGCGCGATGACCAGTTCCGGCGGCGGCGCGCCCCAGGCAGTCTGGTCCTCGGTGGTGTGGGCGTCGGCCACCAGTGTCACATCGTAGCCGCGGACAAACGCTCCGTGGATCGTTGACCGGATACACTCGTCGGTTTGCGCACCGGCCACCAGCAAGTGGCCGACGCCAGCGGCCAAGAGCACTTCTTCAAGGTCCGTGTCGTCGAAAGCATCGCCGTACGACTTGTGCACCATCGGCTCCGCCTCACGGCGGGACAGTTCCGGGACGTACTGCCACGCCTCACTCCCCCGCTCCAGCCGCGCGTCGCAGTGCTGGACCCAGACGATCGTGGCCGCGGCACGGCGGGCCTTCGCCACCAGCGCGGCGATGTTGGCGACCACGGTGTCGCGCTGGTACACACCCGCCACCACACCGTTCTGAACGTCGATCACCATCAGCGCAGTATTGGGCCGATCCGTCAGCGTAGTCATGGCCACCTCCTCCCGGTACCAACTGCAGCTACCTTGCCGGTCACAGATTTCCGTATTCGGCGTTCCGTCTTCGGCTGGCATCGATAAGTACGGCCGAGCCTAGACCTAGTGGCGTCCGTAGGCCAACGGTCGCGGCTAGGCTGGAAGCATGCCAAGCAAGACACGCTCATTGCCTCAACGGTCGACGACGTCGCGCACCGCATTTGCGGCGGCCGCCGCGGATGCGCTCCTGATCCTGCTGTTCGCCGCGATCGGCCGCGACGCCCACCAGCGCGGCGAGATTATCACCGGGGTGCTCGCGACGGCCTGGCCGTTCCTCACCGGCGCCGCCCTGGCCTGGTTGGCCCTGCGCCTGTGGCGCGGACCGCTCGCACCGTGGCCGGCCGGCGTCGCCGTCTGGATTGGCACCGTGGCCGTCGGCATGTTGCTCCGCGCCACCACCGGGCAGACAGTGGTCCTGCCGTTCGTAGTCGTGGCGCTGCTCAGCCTGGCCGTTTTCCTGCTTGGCTACCGGCTGTTGGTCTTGGCCGTCCGGCGCTTTCGGGCACGCCGTCGGCGGAGCTGATGGACTAGGCTTGCAATCACATGCTCCGACCGCCCCGGGGCAATTGAGAAGCCAGCAACGGCGCAAGAGATCCCGAAAGGTTTACCCGTGGTCACCGCTATCGTCCTGATCAAAACAGAGGCTTCCCGCATCCCCGAAACCGCGGAAGAGATTTCCGCCATCCAGGGCATCAGCGAGGTTTATTCCGTGACCGGCGAATGGGACCTGATTGCCATCGCCCGGGTCGCCAAGCATGAGGACCTGGCGGACGTCATCGCGGACAAGCTGTCCAAGGTCCCGGCCGTGGTGCACACCACCACCCAGATCGCCTTCCGCGCGTACTCCCAGCACGACCTCGACACAGCATTCGCCCTCGGCTTCGAGTAGCAGGCGATACAGACCGCAGCGACAGACGCGGGGCCGGGCAGACTAGCCTGGCCCCGCTTTTGCGTCTCCGGATGATGCGCGGGCCGCATCCACGCAGCCTGGCCGGGTGTCAGTCCCGCGTCAGCGCAACCCAACGGTCCAACACCGCGGAGGCTGCGCCGGAGGCAATCGACTCTTCGGCCCGCTTCATGGCAGCGGTCATCCGCTCGGTGAGCGGACCGACGGCGGTAAGGTCGAACGCCACCAGACCGGCGGCGGCGTTGAGCAACGCGGCGTCGCGTGCGGGACCCGGCTCGCCCGACAGGACCGCACGGATGACGGCGGCGTTGGCCACGGCGTTGCCGCCGCGCAGTTCCGCCAGCGTTGCCTGGCGGATCCCCAGCTCGCGGGGATCGAATATCTGCACGTCGACCTCGCCGTTGCGGATTTCCCAGACGTGGGACGGGCCGGTAGTGGTCAGTTCATCGAGGCCGTCGTTGCCGCGGAACACGAGTCCCCGGCTTCCGCGCCTGGCCAATACGCCGGCTACCAGGGGCGCCATCCGTTCATTGGCAACCCCGACGGCGGACGCCTGAACGTTGGCGGGATTGCTCATGGGGCCCAGGAAATTAAAGGCGGTGGGAACGCCGAGTTCCCGGCGCGCGACGGCGGCATGCCGCATGGAGGGATGGAATACCTGGGCGAAGCAGAAGGTAATCCCGGCTTCCTCCGCGTTCCGGGCCACCCGCGGAATCGGCAGGTCCAGCCGCACGCCCAGCGCCTCCAGGACGTCGGCGGATCCAGAAGCGGAGGACGCCGCACGGTTGCCGTGTTTGACCACCCTGGCGCCGGCGCCGGCACAGATCAAGGCCGCCATCGTGGAGATATTGACCGTGTTCTGCTGGTCACCGCCGGTTCCGACGATGTCCAGTTTCTCGCCCGCGATGTCGATCGGGTTCGCATTGGCGATCATCGCCTCCACCAGTCCCGCCAGTTCGTCCACGGTCTCGCCCTTGGAGCGGAGCGCAACCAGGAACCCGGCCACCTGTGCGGGGCTGGCCTCGCCGGACATTATGGAACCCATGGCCCACTCGGTCTCGTCGGCAGTGAGGTCCGTGCCGTTAATGAGGACGCCAATGAGACGCGGCCAAGTCTTTACTACCGCCTGAGCAGATGCCTGAGAAGTCACGTTCTGATGCTATCGAGCCGCGGGCCGCAATGCCCAATGCGAAGGGGCCCGGGAACTTTTCCGCGCAATTTCGCGTCTTTGTAGAAAAAGTCCTTCCGAAACGCGTTTTGCGTTGGGCAGCACGGACTTTTACAGACATAATGTCTATGTGACATCTGCGACCCATGCCCCCAGTACCCCGGCGCACCCCACGCTGAATCGCCCGAACATGGTTTCCGTTGGAACCGTCGTCTGGCTGTCCAGTGAGTTGATGTTCTTCGCCGGTCTCTTTGCCATGTACTTCACACTCCGTTCGACTTCCGGACAGATGTGGGCCGAAGAGACAGCCAAGCTCAACTTCCCCTTTGCGCTCGTAAACACCATCGTCCTCGTGGCAAGTTCCTTCGCTTGCCAGATGGGCGTCTTCGCCGCCGAACGGCTCCAGCCGCGCCGGCTTGGCAGTCCCCTGAGCTTCACCCGCTGGGGAATGAACGAGTGGTTCACACTCACATTCATCATGGGTGCGTTCTTCGTGGCCGGTCAGGCGACCGAGTACGCCATGCTCGTCTCCGAGCACGTCTCGCTCTCTTCCAACGCTTACGGTTCCGCGTTCTACATGACCACCGGGTTCCACGGCCTGCACGTTATCGGCGGCCTCATTGCCTTCCTGCTCATCATCGGACGGTCCTTCGCAGCGAAGAAGTTCGGACACTTTGAGGCAACCTCCGCGATCGTCACCTCGTACTACTGGCACTTTGTCGACGTCGTGTGGATCGGCCTCTTCCTGGTCATCTACGTCCTCAAGTAGCTAGGCCTATAACTCTTTTTCTACAAGAGGTAGAATTTCAAGAAGCGGCTCCCCGAGCCCACGCAGGATCGAAAAAAGGAACCACCACGTGAAGGCACTTTCGCAGAAGCGACGTCACCCACTGGCAGCAATTGCGCTGTTGCTGATGGGTCTCCTCATCACTGGTGGGCTGTACGCCGTCGCCACCACCGTCAACCAGGCCAAGGCCGACACCACCAGCTTCAGTGCAAGCGACGCAGCTGAAGGCGGCAAGCTGTTTGCCGCTAACTGCGCCACCTGCCATGGCATGGGTGCCAGCGGCTCCGCCTCCGGACCGTCGCTTGTCGGCGTCGGCGCCGCAGCCGTTGACTTCCAGGTTGGCACCGGCCGTATGCCCATGCAGATGAACGGCCCGCAAGCCTACCAGAAGCCCGCCCAGTTCAACGACGAGCAGACCCACCAGCTTGCGGCCTACGTCGCAACCCTCGGCCCCGGCCCGGCCATCCCGGAGGCAGGTATCCTCGACGAGAAGGGCGACGCTGCCAAGGGCGGCGAGCTGTTCCGCGTGAACTGCGCCATGTGCCACAACGCTGCCGCAGCCGGTGGCGCGCTGACCCGGGGCAAATTCGCTCCGGCCCTGGCCGGCGTCTCCGGCAAGCACATCTACGAAGCCATGGTCACTGGCCCGCAGAACATGCCGGTCTTCTCCAACGCCAACGTCTCCCCCGAGAGCAAGCGTGACATCATCACCTTCCTGAAGCAGATCGAAGCCAACGGTTCCCCCGGCGGCAATGACCTGGGCGCGCTGGGCCCGGTTTCCGAGGGCCTGTTTGTTTGGATCGCCGGACTGGGCGTGATCATCGCCTTCACCATCTGGCTGACTTCGCGGACGTCCTAGACACCCGCTGCACCTGTAAGAATTGACTGCTGATCCGTCAGCAGTTCGAATTGAAAACTAACTCGACGCTGGTCGAGACGAGAGAAGGATGAGGCGAATTATGGGCAACCATAGTGACGGCAGTCCGAACCACTCGGGCACCGTAGCTACGGCTGGTCAGAATGAGGTGGAGAAGTTCCAGGATCCTGGAATTCCCCCGCATCGTTTGCGCCTGGCCGACACGGACCCGAGAGCCGCTAAGCGAGCGGAACGGCAGGTGGCCATGCTGTTCGGTGCCTCGGTCGTTGGCACCCTGATATTCCTGGTGGCGTACTTCGCCATCGATCTTGGACCTGACTCCTCGATCGCCACCATCCGGCTGCAGAACACCCTGCTGGGCATCGGCACCGCCTTTGCCATGCTGGGCATCGGCACCGGCATTGTGCACTGGGCCAAGGCCCTCATGCCTGACCACGAAGTGTCCGAAGAGCGCCACGCCCTCCGCACCGAAGAGGATCGCCTGGCCGCTGTCCGGATCGTTAACGACATTGTCGAGGAAACCGGCATCAAGCGCCGCCCGCTGATCCGCAACACCCTGCTGGGCGCCGTCGCACTGGCCCCGCTGCCGGCCCTGGCCGTCTTCGGCGACCTGGGTCCGCGACCGGACAAGACGCTGGCGCACACCATGTGGGCCCCGGTTGACGGCAAGACCAAGCGGCTCACCCGCGACCCCGATGGCACGCCCATCAAGGCAGCGGACGTCACCATCGGCTCGGCTTTCCACGTGATCCCGGAAGGCCTCAATGAACTGCACGAAGGCAAGCTGAACGAAAAGGCCAAGGCCGTCGTCCTGCTCATGCGGCTGAACCCCGACTCCCTCAACCCGTCACCGGGCCGGGAGGACTGGAGCTACAACGGCATTGTCGCCTACTCCAAGATCTGCACCCACGTTGGTTGCCCTGTTGCGCTATACGAGCAGCAGACCCACCACCTGCTGTGCCCGTGCCACCAGTCAACCTTCGACCTGACCCAGGAATGCAAGGTTATCTTTGGCCCGGCCAGCCGGCCGCTCCCGCAGTTGCCCATCGCCGTCGATGACGAGGGCTACCTTTACGCCACGAGCGACTTCAAACAACCTGTCGGACCTAGCTACTGGGAGCGTGATGAGCATGAGCGCAACATCAACAGCTGACACCCCCACTTTCGTCGCCAAGACCAAGGGCGGCCGCATTACTGATTTCGTTGATCAGCGCGTCGGCGGATCGGGAATACTCCGGGAATTCGGCCGGAAGGTCTTCCCCGACCACTGGTCCTTCATGTTCGGCGAGGTGGCACTGTACTCCTTCGTCATCCTGCTGCTCTCCGGCACCTTCCTGACGTTCTTCTTCGATCCCTCGATGGCGGAAACCCACTACCAGGGTTCCTACCTGCCGCTGAACAACGTTGAAATGTCCGTGGCGTACAGCTCCTCGCTGAACATCTCGTTCGATGTCCGAGGCGGCCTGTTCATGCGCCAGGTCCACCACTGGTCCGCCCTGTTGTTCGTGGCCTCGGTGGGCGTCCACATGCTGCGCGTCTTCTTCACCGGCGCCTTCCGCAAGCCCCGCGAAATGAACTGGGTGGTGGGCAGCGTCCTGCTGATCCTGGCCATGGCGGCGGGCTTCACCGGCTACTCGCTCCCCGATGACCTGCTCTCCGGCAACGGACTGCGCATCATCGACGGCGTTATCAAGTCCATCCCGGTGATCGGCACGTACATCTCGTTCTTCCTCTTCGGCGGAGAATTCCCCGGCACCGCCATCATCGGCCGACTGTACATGCTCCACATCCTGCTGGTCCCCGCGCTTATCCTGCTGATGATCGTCGTCCACCTGTTCATGGTTGTCGTGCACAAGCACACCCAGTACCCGGGCCCGGGACGTAACGACGGCAACGTCGTCGGCTACCCCCTCGGCCCGGTCTACGCAGCGAAGGCCGGCGGCTTCTTCTTCATCGTGTTCGGTGTCATCGCCCTGATGGCCGGGTTCTTCACCATCAACCCGATCTGGAACTACGGGCCCTACGACCCCTCCCCCGTTTCGGCAGGCACCCAGCCTGACTGGTACATCGGCTTCGTTGACGGCGCGCTGCGCCTGATGCCAGGCACCTTCGGGAACTGGCACGTCGAGCAGGTCTGGTTCGGCCACGTCTTCAGCTTCAACGTGCTGCTGCCGGCCCTGGCCCCCGCCGGCCTGCTGTTCGCCGTGATGTTCATGTACCCGTGGATCGAACGCTGGATCACCAAGGACAACCGCGAGCACCACGTCCTGGACCGTCCCCGTAACGCCCCGACCCGGACGGGCATCGGCGTGGCCGGCTTCGTCTGGTACTGCGTGATGTGGGCCGCGGCAAGCTCTGACCTCATCGCCACGCACTTCCACGTGTCCCTGAACGACGTCACGTACTGGCTGCGTGCGCTGTTCTTCATCGGCCCGATCATTGGCTTCATCGTCGCGAAGCGGGTCGCGCTGGCTCTGCAACGCAAGGACCGGGAAATCGCGTTGCACGGCCGCGAAACCGGCCGGATCGTGCGGTTGCCGCACGGCGAGTTCATCGAGGTGCACGCCCCGCTGGACGAGTACAAGCGCTATAAACTGGTCGGTTTCGAATCTCCCTCGGCGCTCCCCGCCCAGCCGAACAGCAACGGTGTCGTAGACCGCAAGGAGAAGAGCCGCGCGATGCTCTCCAAGTGGTTCTTCGAGGATCGGGTGGCCCCGGCAACACCGTCCGAGCTCGCGGCGGCGCACAGCCACCACGGCGATCACGAGGCGATCGACGCGGCTGCGGAGCAGAAGAGCCTCAGCCGCTGAACCCGGCAGCAACGCCAGCGAAAAGGCCCCGTCCGTCAGGACCGGGCCTTTTCCCGTTGCCGCCTAGGGGCGGTAGCCCGTTGCATAGTTGCGCGTCGGCCGGACGCCCGGCCGCTGCAGCGGCACCCAGAGCTTATAGCGGTCCGCGCGGTAGTAGGAGACGGAGTAGTCAACCATGGCCCGGGCCACGAACGCGTGCCGCTGGATCTTCAGGAGCGGCGATCCGACCTCCACGTTCAGCAGCCGGGCTGTGGACGGCGAGGCCGCCGTCGCCTCGATCATGTCCTCGCCCCATTCCATCACCAGGCCGTACCGCTGACTCAGCACGTTGTAGAGCGACGTGGGCGGCTCGCCGTCCAGCAGTCCCGGCACCCGGTGAGCGGGGATGAAATTCTCGTCGACACTCATGGGCTCGTTGTCGGCCAGCAGCAGGCGCCGGAACCGCACCAGCGGTGTTCCCTCCTCGAGCTGAAGCTCGCGGGCCAGGAAAGCGCTGGCATTGATCTGTTCGAAACTAAGCACCTTCGCCGCCGGGACCATGCCGCGGCGCTGCATTTCCTCGGTGTAGGAGGTGAGTTTGACCTGCAGATCCAGCTTCGGCTTGCGCACAAACGTGCCAAGGCCGACGACGCGCTCAATCACTTCTTCGCCGACCAGCGCGTCGATCGCCTGGCGTACGGTCATCCTGGCCAGGCCGAACCGTTCGGACAGGTCCCGTTCGGAGGGAAGTGCCGAGCCAGGCGGGCAGGCGCTGGCGATGTGCGTTCGGAGGATTTCCCGGAGTTGCACGTAGATGGGGACGCCGCTGTGCCGGTAAATCTCACCGGCCACGCGGGCCGCGTTAGATCCCACGGGGAGGCCTGCAGAAGTGGTCCATACCTCAAGCCTAGGTCACATTGCTCTCCGGTCTAGACCACCGGCGTGTCCGGGTTCGCCCGACGCTCCTCCCCCGGCTAGGCTTGGAAGGCCCTAAACGGCGGCCGCATCGCCGGGCCGCAGCGAGCACCCCCGCACACACTGCCGGCATTCCCGGCCCCGCCCAATGAAGGAGCTCCGTTGCCAGCACGCAAGGCGGTCGTCCGGGCCTCGATCGGACTACACGCCCGTCCGGCGGCGGGCTTTGTCCGCGCCGTGACACAGAGCGGATTGCCCGTCACGATCAGCAGGGACGGCCGGCCCGGCGTGGACGCCCGCTCCCTGCTGGAGGTTATGACCGAAGACTTCCGCTGCGGGTGCGAGGTGGAACTGGCAGTCCGTACCGACGCCGTCCCGGCAGGATTAAGCCCCGCGGCGGCGGAGCGCGTCCTCGCGGAGCTGTGCCTCCTGCTGGAGTCGCAATAGGCTGACCGCCGCCGCGGCAGGCTCAGAGCGGAACGGGGGCAGACGCAAACGACGTCGGGCCCCACCATTTGGCGGGGCCCGACGTCGTTTGCGTCAGTGCAAGTACCGACAGGACTTAGTGCGCGTGGTCTCCGCGGCTGTACTCGTAGACCCAGCCTACGAGTGCCACGATGGCCAGGCCGCCGGCGATGAACGTGATCCAAAAGCCCACAGCCAATCCCAGGAACCCGCCGGCGCAGGCAAGGCCGAGAACCAGCGGCCACCAGCTCCACGGGCTGAAGTGGCCCTGTTCACCGGCGCCCTCGTGGATCTCAGCATCGCTGCGGTCCTCGGGACGCATGCCGACGCGCCGACCGGTGAAGCCCAGGTACGCGCCAATCATGCCCGCAAGACCGCCCAGCAGCAGGATACCGAGGGTTCCGACCCATTCAGACCAGTGCGTCAGGAATCCGTAGATGACCGAGACCGGGACGAAGAAGAACGCTCCGAATCCAAAAATCCGTGATTCGATTTTCACTGGGCTTGATCTTTCTGGTCGGCGTTACCGAGCGCCGCTGCTGCCGGGGCAGGAGAGGCGGCGGTGTAGTTCTGGGACAACTCGGGGTGGTGCAGGTCCAGTGCTGGACGCTCCGAGCGGATCCGCGGCAGCGAGGTGAAGTTGTGCCGCGGCGGCGGGCAGGATGTCGCCCATTCAAGCGAGGCGCCGAAGCCCCAAGGGTCATCGACCATGACCTTCTGGTTGCTGCGCCAGGTGATATAGACGTTCCAGAAGAACGGGATCATCGAGGCGCCCAGGAGGAAGGATGAGTAGGTCGAGAACTGGTTCATCCAGGTGAAGTTATCCTGCGGCAGGTAGTCCGCGTAGCGGCGCGGCATGCCCTCGACGCCGAGCCAGTGCTGGATCAGGAACGTGCCGTGGAAGCCCAGGAAGAGCATCCAGAAGTGGATCTTGCCGAGCCGCTCATTGAGCATCTTGCCGGTCCACTTCGGCCACCAGAAGTAGAAGCCGGCGAACATCGCGAAGACCACCGTGCCGAAGACCACGTAATGGAAGTGCGCCACCACGAAGTACGAGTCAGAGACGTGGAAGTCAAGCGGCGGCGACGCCAGGATGATCCCGGTGAGGCCACCGAAAAGGAACGTCACCAGAAAGCCGATGCTCCACAGCATGGGAGTCTCGAAGGTGATGGAACCGCGCCACATGGTTCCGATCCAGTTGAAGAACTTCACGCCGGTGGGAACCGCGATCAGCATCGTCATGAAGGAGAAGAACGGCAGCAGGACCGACCCGGTGACGTACATGTGGTGTGCCCACACGGTCACGGACAGGGCGGCGATGGAAATCGTAGCGTAGACGATGCCCTTGTAACCGAAGATCGGCTTGCGGCTGAAGACCGGGAAAATCTCCGAGACGATGCCGAAGAACGGCAGCGCGATGATGTACACCTCGGGGTGGCCGAAGAACCAGAAGAGGTGCTGCCAGAGCACGGCTCCGCCATTTTGAGGGTCGAAGATGTGTGCGCCGAAGCGGCGGTCCGCGCCGAGGGCGAAGAGCGCGGCAGCCAGTGGCGGGAACGCCATCAACACCAGGATGGAAGTGACCAGGGCGTTCCAGGTGAAGATCGGCATCCGCCACATGGTCATACCCGGCGCACGCATGCAAATGATCGTGGTGATGAAGTTGACCGCGCCGAGGATCGTGCCGAACCCCGAGAGCGCCAGGCCGAAGACCCAGAGGTCACCGCCGATTCCGGGGCTGAAGGTGGTGTTCGACAGCGGCGCGTAGGCGAACCAGCCGAACGACGCCGCACCCTGCGGGGTGATGAAGCCGGAGACGGCGATGGTGGAGCCGAAGAGGAAGAACCAGAATGCCAGCGCATTCAGCCGCGGGAAGGCGACGTCGGGGGCACCGATCTGCAGCGGCATCATCACGTTGGTGAAGCCGGCGAACAGCGGTGTCGCGAACATCAGCAGCATGACGGTGCCGTGCATCGTGAAGAGCTGGTTGTACTGCTCTTTGGTCTGCAGGATCTGCATACCGGGTTCGAAGAGCTCGGCCCGGATCAACAGGGCCATGACGCCGCCGAAGCAGAAAAACACGAACGACGCGATCAGGTACATAAACCCGATGGTCTTGTGGTCGGTCGAGGTGATCCAGTTGACGACGATGCGCCCCTTGGATTTGGGTACTACGGGAGCCTCAAGGATCCCGGAGGGCTGAGAGTAGGTTGTTGCCACGTCGCGCTCCCCTTACTTAGTCTCGGTGGGGGCCGGGTTGCGGTCGTATTCATTCCCGAGCAATCCGGTGTTGCCGCTTTGGCGCAGCTGGTCCATGTGCGCCTTGAACTCCGATTCGGAGACGACCTTCACGCGGAACAGCATTTCGGAGTGGTATTCGCCGCAGAGCTCGGCGCACTTGCCGTCGTAGGTTCCCTCTTTAGTGGGGGTCAACCTGATGTAGTTGGTCTTGCCCGGGATCATGTCGCGCTTCTGCAGGAATGCGGGAACCCAGAAAGAGTGGATGACGTCGCGGGCGTTCAGTTCCAGGTCCACCGACTTGTTAACCGGCAGGTAGAGCGTGGGCAGCTTTTCCTTGTCGATGTTGTTGCCGGTGAGGTGCGCCTGGACGCCTGCTTCGTGAACGTCGCTGGTGATGGCGTCGCCCTTTTTGTAGTTGAAGTCCCAGGACCACTGCTTGCCACGGACGTCGACGACGACGTCGGCCGGCTGGTCGCGGTTGTCAATCGCCTGCTGGTCCCGGTCCGTGAAGTAGAAGAACACGAGCACCATGAACACGGGGATCGTCAGGTAGAAGACCTCAAGCGGCAGGTTGAAGCTGTTCTGCCGGGGGAACCCGACGGTTCCCTTCCGCCGCCGGTAAGCGACGATGCACCAGATCATCAAGCCCCAGGTAATGACACCCACGACAAGGGCGGCAATCCATGAGTTGACCCAGAGGTCCATGATGCGGTCAGTGTGGTTGGTGGTGCCACGCTCAGTGGGCAGCCACCCTTTCTGTACCTCTGGTGAACATCCAGTCAAAGCCAACGCGCCGGCTAGTGCCAAGCCAGTGATCGTAGTGATCTGTTTGCGTCGGCTGCCGGTTCGGTTCTGCGAACTCACAGACGGCCCTTCCTACTTGTTGCTGTCGCCCGGCCGCCTCGCGTTCCGGGCACACTAAAAGTTTTACTACTCGATGTAGAGCTTACCGCTCCCCACAGGTTTTCGCCCACATGTCCGCGCCGTGCGTCGTCGGCGTTTTGCACGTTCCGGCGGCCGCCCTGGACGGCACTAAGGCCGGGCTGACGGCCCGGCCTTAGTCCTTAGTGGAAGGAATCCCCGCAAGCGCAGGATCCGCCTGCGTTGGGGTTGTCAATGGTGAAGCCCTGCTTCGAGATGGTGTCCTCGAAGTCGATGCTGGCACCGCTCAGGTAAGGCACGCTCATCTTGTCAACGACCACCTCGACGCCGTCGTAGTCGCGGACGGCATCGCCCTCGAGAAGCCGCTCGTCGAAGTAGAGCTGGTAGATCAGCCCGGAGCAGCCGCCCGGCTGCACGGCCACGCGGAGGCGAAGATCAGTGCGGCCCTCCTGCTCCAGCAGGCTGCGGACCTTGCCGGCCGCGACGTCGGTCAGCTGGACCTCGTGGCTGGCCAGCTCCTGGTCCGCCTGGACGGTGGTGTCGGCGCTGTGTTCATTGGTTGTAGTGCTCATGGCCTACCTTCTTACGACGGTCGTGGGCGACTCCGCCTGCGCGGCGCCCGCCCCTACTTAACGGTATGGGCTATAGCTACATGCTACGTCGATCAGCGGGGTAGCTCTAACTCCTGACGTAACCGTCAGCACCGGCTGGGTGTTCCCCGGGAACGCCGCAGCGGGCAGGGCCAGCCGCCCGTGCAGCAGGGTCAGGCCAGACCCTCCGCATTCAGCCGGGCCAGCAGGAGCGCTTCGGCGATGATCGCGTTCCGGAAGTCGCCGAGGTGGAGCGATTCGTTGGCGCTGTGCGCCCGCGAGTCGGGGTCTTCCACTCCGGTAACCAGGATTTGCACGTCCGGGTACAGCTCGGTCAGGTCGGCGATGAACGGAATGGAACCTCCGATTCCGGTCTCGACGGCCGGCACGCCCCAGGCCTCGCCGAGGGCCCACATCGCCATGCTGGCGGCGGCGGACGTCGTGTCGGTGAGGAAGGCGCTGCCCTTCTCACCCGGGGTGAACACCACTTCAGCGCCGAACGGCGCGTGGGATTCGACGTGCCGGCGCACTGCTTCCATCGCCTCGGCCGGATCCTGGCCGGGGGCGAGGCGAAGGCTGAACTTGGCTCGTGCGCGCGGGAGCAGGGTGTTGGAGGCGACGTCCACGGCGGGCGCGTCAAAGCCGATGATGGACAGCGCGGGCTTGGTCCAGAGGCGCGAGGCGATGGTTCCGGTCCCGGCGAGCATCACGCCGTCGAGCACGGAGGCGTCCGCACGGTACTCCTCCTCGGTGAGGTCGACGGCGACGTCGTCGCGGCCGATGAGGCCCTCGATCGCGACGCTGCCCTCCTCGTCGTGCAGGGTGGCGATCAGCCGGGCCAGCAGCGTCGGGGCGTCCAGGACGGGGCCGCCGAACATGCCGGAATGGACGGCGTGGTCCAGCACCTTCACCTCGATGGTGCCGTCCACCAGGCCCCGCAGGCTGGTTGTGAGGGCCGGGAGGCCCACCTTCCAGTTGGACGAATCGGCGACGACGATCACATCCGAGCGCAGCAGCTCCTGATGGGCTTCGAGGAAGGCCCGGAAGGTGGGCGAACCCGCTTCCTCCTCGCCTTCGAAGAAGAAGGTCACCCCGAGGCCCAGGCCCTCCCCCAGGACGCGGGTTACGGCGGAGTAGGCAGCGATGTGGGCCAGGATGCCGGCTTTGTCGTCCGCCGCGCCCCGGCCATAGAGGCGGCCGTTGCGCTCGACGGCAGCGAACGGCTCGGTCTCCCAGAGCGCCAGGTCACCGGTCGGCTGAACGTCGTGATGGGCGTAGAGCAGGATGGTGGGCTTGCCGGCCGCGGCGGGACGGCGCGCGACGACGGCCGGCCCGCCGGGTGTGCCGTCCTCCTTGTCGCAGCGCAGGATCCGGACGTCTTCGAAGCCGCTGGCACGGACCAGTCCGGCGACGGCGTCGGCGCTGGCATTGAGCGGAGCAGGGTCGAAGCTGGGCCAGGCGATGCCCGGGATAGCCACGAGCTGCTTTAGTTGCGCGACCGTGGCGTCGAAGGATTCAGTGACGGCCTGGCGGAGGGCGTCGGCATCGATGGGGCCGACGCCTGAGGGCTGCGGGATCCCCGCGGAAGATGAAGTCATGGCCAAAACACTACCCGTGCCGGGCTGGCTGTGGCTGCGTCCCGGGCCCGCCACCGCAGGGTATTCTGAAGGGGTGTTTGGACGTAAAAAAGAAGCGCCCTCGGCGCAGGACGTAGTTGACCAGCAAGTGGCCGAGGCAGAAGCCCGGAACGCCGCCATCGGCAAGGGCGCGCCCACGCCCAAGCGCAGCACCCAGGTGGCCGCCCGGAAGCGGCCGCTGGTTCCGGAGGACCGCAAGGCCTCCAAGGCGGCCGAGCGCACCGCGGCTGCAGACCAGCGCCTCAAGATGCGCCGGGCCATGGACACCGGGGACGAGAAGTTCCTGCCGGTGCGGGACAAGGGGCCGCAGAAGCGTTTCGCCCGCGACTACGTGGACGCCCGCTTCAGCCTGGGCGAATACTTAATGTTCGGTGCGCTCGTTTTTGTGGTCATTTCCCTGCTGGTTCCGGCAAGCAGCGAGCAGATGATCTACGTGCTCGGTGGCTTCTGGGTCATGTTCCTGGCCGTGTTCGTGGACGTCTTCATCCTGTCCCGGAAGCTCAAGACGCGGCTCAGCCAGAAGTTCGGCGAGGTTGAGCGCGGCACCGTCTGGTACGGCTCGATGCGCTCCCTTCAGTTCCGCCGCCTGCGCCTTCCGAAACCCCAGGTCAAGCGCGGCGAGTTTCCCGCCTGAATCAGATCAGAATGAAGCCCCCGGCAGTTTTCAACTGCCGGGGGCTTTTCAGTGTCAGGGCCCGGTTCGAACCCGCCCCGTCACCGGCGCACCGGCCGTTTGGCCAGCTCACGGTTAATCCGCGCCGCCCAGAAGGGGCCCTCGTAGAGGAACGCCGTGTAGCCCTGCACCAGGGTGGCGCCGGCCTCAAGCCGGTCCCGGACGTCCTGGCCGGACTCCACGCCGCCGACTGAGACGAGGGTGATCGCCCCGCCGGTCGCGGCCCTGAGCCTGGCCAGCACTTCGAGCGAACGCTTCCGGAGCGGGGCGCCGGAGAGGCCGCCGGCACCGCACGCCTCGACGCGTTCCGGGCCGGAGACCAGCCCGGAACGGTCAACGGTGGTGTTGGTGGCGATAATGCCGTCCAGTTTCAGTTCCAGCGCCAGCCGGGCGACGTCGTCGATGTCCTCATCGCTGAGGTCCGGCGCGATCTTCACCAGCAGCGGCACGTGGCGGCCGGCCGCAGCGTCTGCCGCCTCCCCCACCGCGGCCAGCAGCGGGCGCAGGGTTTCCACGTCCTGCAGCAGGCGCAGCCCGGGGGTGTTCGGGGAACTCACGTTGACCACCAGGTAGTCCGCCGCCGGTGCCAGGCTGCGGGCGCTGATCAGGTAGTCTGCCGCCGCGTCCTCGAGTTCCACCACCTTGGTCTTGCCGATGTTGACGCCGATCACCGGGCGGATCCCGGGATAGCGGCGCTGCAGGGCGGCACGGGCGGAGCGGAGCCGCGGCGCCACGGCCGCGGCGCCGTCGTTGTTGAAGCCCATCCGGTTGATGACAGCCCGGTCCTCGATCAGGCGGAAGAGCCGCGGGGCCGGGTTGCCGGGCTGCGGCTGCCCGGTGATGGTGCCCACCTCGACGTGGCCGAAGCCGAGGTCCGTCAGCGCCTCGATCCCATGGCCCTCCTTGTCGAAGCCCGCGGCCAGCCCGAACGGCGAGGGGAAGGTCATGCCGAAGGCCTCGGTCCGCAGCGAAGGCGCCGGGGCGGTGAGGCGTTGCAGCACCCGGCCGGCGCCGCAGCTGTTGGCCAGCCGGATGGCCCGGAATCCGATCCGGTGGGCGCGCTCGGCGTCCATCCAGGAGAAAGCGAGCCGGAAGAAGGTGGGATATACGCGCATGCCTCTAGTTTTCCGGTTCCGGCTGTGCAAACCAAAATCCCGGGACCAAACCAAACAAAACAGCACCCCGGCGGGCATTAGCATGAAGCCATGACCAGCGCAGATGCAGCCCGCAGCACCGGTCCCGCGGCCGCTTCCGCCGGAATCGGAGCGGTGTCCCGGATCGAGGCGGACGTCGTCGTGGTCGGCGCCGGACTCGCCGGCCTGGTGGCCGCGGCGGAGGCGTATGCGGCCGGCAGGAGGGTGGCCGTGCTGGACCAGGAGCCCGAAGCCTCTGTTGGCGGCCAGGCACACTGGTCCTTTGGCGGCCTCTTCCTGGTCAACACCCCGGAACAGCGGCGGCTCGGCGTCCGCGACAGTGCCGAACTGGCCCTCTCCGATTGGCTCGCCTCCGCCGCTTTCGATCGTCCCGAGGACGGGCTCGCCCGGCAGTGGGCCGAGGCCTATGTGCACTTTGCCGCGGGCGAGAAACGCGCCTGGCTCGCATCCCTTGGCGTCAGACTGTTTCCGCTCGTGCAGTGGGCGGAGCGCGGCGGCTACGGCCCGCACGGCCACGGCAACACCGTGCCGCGCTTCCACGTCGCGTGGGGCACCGGCCCCGCGCTCGTCGCGCCCTTCCTCGCCAAACTACGCGAGGGCCAGGCCGCCGGGCGGGTGTCGTTCCACTTCCGGCACCGCGCCACCGAACTGACGACGGCGGCGGGCCGGCTCAGCGGCGTGCACGGCGAGATCCTCGCGCCCAGCGCCGCTGCCCGTGGCGAGCAGTCCTCCCGCATCGCCACCGGCACCTTCGACGCCGCTGCCGCCGCCGTGATCGTGACCAGCGGCGGCATCGGCGGGAACCACGAGGCAGTCCGGCGGCAATGGCCGGACGGGGACGCCCCGGCGTCCTTGCTCAGCGGCGTGCCGGCCTCGGTGGACGGCGACTTCCTGGCCGCCGTCGACCGCGCCGGCGGCCGGCTCATCAACGGCGACCGGATGTGGCACTACCCGGAGGGCATCCACAACCACTCCCCGGTGTGGCCCCGGCACGGCATCCGGATCCTGCCCGGGCCCTCGGCGCTCTGGCTCGACGCAACGGGCGGGCTGCTCCCGGCGCCGCTGTTCCCGGGCTTCGACTCGCTCGGCGCCCTCCGGCACATCCTCGGCACCGGACACGCCCACTCGTGGTTCGTGCTCAATAAGACCATCGCGCTCAAAGAGTTCGCGCTCTCCGGCTCCGAGCAGAACCCGGACCTGACCGGCAAGGACATCCGTCTGCTCGCCGGCCGGCTTAAACCATCCGGGGACAGCCCGCTGGAACGTTTCCTGGACCGGGGCGTGGACTTCCTGCGGGCAGGCAGCCCCACGGACCTCGCCGTGAAGATGAATGCCCTCGCCGGGACGCCGCTCATCGATGCCGGGGAACTGGACCGGCTGATCCGGGCGCGGGACCGGCAGTTCGGGAGCGGACTCGGGAAGGATCCGCAACTCGCAGCCATCCGGGCAGCCCGCCGCTTCACCACGGACAGGATCATGCGGGTCGCCCCGCCGCACCCTATGCTTGACCCCCGGCACGGGCCCCTCCTGGCGGTCCGCCTTTCCGTGCTCACCCGCAAGAGCCTCGGCGGGATCCAGACCGATCTTCAGTCGCGGGTCCTGGACGGCGCCGGCCGGCCGCTGGCCGGGCTGTATGCTGCCGGCGAGGCCGCGGGCTTTGGCGGCGGCGGAGTCCACGGCTACCGGGCCCTGGAAGGCACCTTCCTGGGCGGGTGCCTGTTCTCCGGCCGCGCGGCGGGCCGCGCCGCGGCCACCGCCCTCTGACCGGCGTTCCGGGAGGACACCGATGGAATGGAAAGCCGACATCCTGGGTGACGGCTTCACGGCCCGTGCTTTCGAAGCGGCGGGCCCGGACGGCGTCGTCCGCACGGCCACGCTGGTCCGGCATCTCCCCTCCGCTGGCGCCGGCCCGTTACCGGGGCGGGCTGTGCTCTTCCTGCACGGCTGGAGCGACTACTTCTTCAACGCGGAGCTTGCGAAGTTCTGGACCGGCCAGGGCTTCGCGTTCTTCGCCCTCGACATGCACAACCACGGCAGGAGCCTGCGGCCCGGAACGCACGGCGGCTACGTCGCGGACCTGGCCGACTACGACGCCGAGATCACCGCCGCGATCCGCATCATCGACTCCCTGCGCCGCCAGGGCCCGCCGCACCCTCCGGTGACGCTGATGGGGCATTCCACCGGCGGACTCGTCGCGGCGCTGTGGGCAAACCGGCACCCGGGACGGGCCGCCCAACTGGTCCTCGACAGCCCGTGGCTCGAAATGCATGGCAGCCCGGCCGTCCGGCGGGCCGCGAGGACCATGGTGGGGCCCTGGGCCCGCTTCCGGCCCGAAGCCGTGATCCGGCTCCCCGAGCGCGCCTTCTACTGGCGCAGCATCAGCAACGCAGCCGAAGGCGAATGGGTCCTGGATGACAACTACCGGCCGCCGCGGGCCTTTCCGGTGCGGGCCGGCTGGCTCAGCGCCGTACTGGCGGGCCAATCCCGGGTGGCCCGGGGGCTGAACATCGACGTGCCCATCCTGGTGCTGATCTCCGGCGCCAGCGCCAACGGCATGTTCTGGCAGGAGTCCATGCGGCACTCGGACGCGGTCCTGGATGTGAACACGATCGCCCTGCGTGCCCTGAGCCTGGGGCGCACCGTGACCCTGGAACGAATCGACGGCGCCCTGCACGACGTGTTCCTCTCGGCGCCGGCGGTCCGGGCCGACGCCTACGCCCGGCTGGCCCGTTGGATCCGCGCCTACGGCGACGCCGACGGCGCCCCCGGATGACGGGTTCCGCAGTGCCGGCCGGGGACCCGGGTCAGGCCGGGCCGGCCGGGGCCGCCGCGTCCACCGCGCCGCCGTAGCGGCGGTCCCGCCGGGCGTAGATTTCTACGGCATCCCACAGCGTGCGCCGGTCCACGTCGGGCCACAGCGTGTCAAGAAAGACGAATTCAGCGTAGGCGGACTGCCAGAGCATGAAGTTGGAGAGCCGCTGTTCGCCGGAGCTCCGCAGGAACAGATCCACGTCGGGCAGATCGGGCTCGTCCAGGTACTTCTGGATGGTCCGTTCGGTGATGGCCGCGGGTTTGAGCCTGCCCGCGGCCACCTCCTCTGCGATGGCGGAGACGGCGTCGGCGATTTCAGCCCGGCCGCCGTAATTAACACACATGTTCAGGGTGCAGGTGCTGTTGGCCCGGGTATAGTCCTCGGCCTCTTCGAGTTCCCGGATCACCGAACCCCAGAGCCTGGGCCTGCGTCCGGACCAGCGGATCCGGACGCCCCAGTCGTCGAGCTGGTTCCTTTGCCGGCGCAGCACGTCCTTGTTAAATCCCATTAGGAAACGCACTTCCTCGGGCGAACGGCGCCAGTTCTCGGTGGAGAAAGCGTAGACGCTGACGTGCTCAATGCCGAGTTCGATGGCCCCGGCCATGACGTCCAACAGGGCCGGCTCTCCCGCCTTGTGGCCTTCGATCCGGGGCAGGCCGCGCTGGTTGGCCCAGCGGCCGTTGCCGTCCATCACGATCGCGACGTGCCGGGGTATGAACTCGGCCGGGATGGCGGGCGGAACGGCACCGGAGGCGTGCGGGTAGGGCGCCACCACCGGGGTGCTGCGCCGGCGGACCGGATTCTTCTTCTTACCCAAAGCCACAGTTAAGTTCGCTCCACATGTTTGAGGGATTTCAGGACACGTTCCAGGTGCCACTGCAGGTAGCTTGCCACCAGCCCGGCGGCCTCGCGGCGGTGGACCGGCTGGGACGCGTCTGCCGCCGGCCAGTTGCCGGTCAGCAACGCTCCCAGCAGCAGCACCGTGTCCGCGGCGGGCGCGGGTGAACCCGGCGGCCGGCAGTCCGCGCAGACCATGCCGCCCAGCGGGGCGGAAAACGCCGTGTGCGGTCCGGGCGCGCCGCAGCGGGCGCACTTGGTGAAGCTGGGTGCCCAGCCGCCGGTGGACAGCGCGCGGAGCAAATACGAATCGAGGATCAGCTCCGCGGCGTGGTCGCCGCGGCTCAGCGACGCCAGTGCCCCGACCAGCAGATTGTACTGGGCGGTTCCTGCTTCGCCGTCGACGTCGGTGAGCTTCTCGGCCGTCTCGGTCATCGCGGCTGCTACGGTGTACCGGCCGTAGTCGGCGGCGATGCTGGAGCCGTAGGCCCCCTTCGCGACAGCCTGCGTGACGACGTCCAGGGTGCGTCCGGAGATGAGCTGGAGGTCCGCGACCATGAACGGCTCGAGCCGGGCGCCGAAACGGCTGCTGGTGCGGCGCACACCCTTGGCGACGGCCCGGACCTGACCGTGGTGCTTGGTAAGCAGGGTGATGATGCGGTCCGCTTCGCCAAGCTTATGGGTGCGCAGGACCACGGCGTCGTCGCGGTAGGCGCGCGCGGCATAGGAGGAAGGTTGGGCCACAGTTAATCTTCGCACTGTCTCCGGGGAACCGCCGCCATCGGGGCACGCCGCGTTGCGCCGCCGGGACATCCGGCGGCGCGACGCTTGGCGGTATCGTTTAGGCGCCGTACCGTTTAGGCGCGGGCGTCCCGGATGGCACGGTTGACGGCGGAAATGACTGCCTTCAGCGACGCCATGGACGTGTTCGCGTCGATCCCGACACCCCACAGCACCCGCTCGCCCACGGCGCATTCGACGTAGGCCGCTGCCTGCGCACTCCCGCCCTCGGACAGGGCATGCTCGCTGTAGTCCAGCACGCGGACGTCAACGCCGTCCTCACCCAGGATGCTGAGCAGGGCCGCGATCGGACCGTTGCCGGTCCCGGTGCGGCGCAGCGGCTTGCCGTCCACCTTGAGCGCGGCGGTCAGCGTCATGATGCCGTCCTCGTCGGACTCGGTGCTGACCGCGCCGAGCGCGTAGCGGCCCCACTGGGCTTCGGCGGCGGCGGAGGGCAGGTACTCATCCTGGAACGTCTGCCACAGCTGGGCGCCGCTGACCTCGCCGCCCACCGTGTCGGTGCGGCGCTGGATGACCCCGGAGAACTCGATCTGCGCGCGCCGCGGCAGGTCCAGGTTGTGCTCGTTCTTGAGCAGGTAAGCGACGCCGCCCTTGCCGGACTGCGAGTTGACCCGGATTACGGCCTCATAGCTGCGGCCGAGGTCCTTGGGGTCGACCGGCAGGTACGGGACCTGCCAGGCGTAGTCCGCCACATCCTTGCCGGCGGCCGCCGCGTCCTTCGCCAGGGCCTCCAGGCCCTTTTTGATGGCGTCCTGGTGCGAGCCGGAGAAGGCGGTGAAGACCAGGTCCCCGCCGTAAGGCGAGCGTTCCGCCACGGGCAGCTGGTTGCAGTACTCCACCGTGCGGCGCACGTCGTCGATGTCGGAGAAGTCGATCATCGGGTCCACGCCCTGGACGAACATGTTCAGCCCCAGGGTGACAAGGTCCACGTTGCCGGTGCGCTCCCCGTTGCCGAAGAGGCACCCTTCGATCCGGTCGGCACCGGCCAGGTAGCCCAGCTCGGCCGCCGCGACGCCGGTGCCGCGGTCGTTGTGCGGGTGCAGGGAGAGGATGATGCCTTCACGCGGGTGCAGGTGGCGGCTCATCCACTCAATGGAATCGGCGTAGACGTTGGGGGTGGCCATTTCGACAGTGGCCGGCAGGTTGATGATCACCTGCCGGTCGGCGGATGCCTCGAAGACGTCGGCGATCGCGTTGCAGACACGCACGGCGTAGGCGAGTTCTGTGCCGGTGAAGGACTCCGGCGAGTACTCGTAGGTGATGTGGGTGTCTTGGAGGGTTTCCTCGTACTTCTTGCACAGCCGGGCACCCTGAAGCGCGATGTCCAGGATACCGTCCTCGTCCTGGTTGAAGACGACCCGGCGCTGCAGCACCGACGTCGAGTTGTAGAGGTGCACGATGGCCTGCTTGGCGCCCACCAGGGACTCGTAGGTCCGCTCGATCAGGTGTTCGCGGGCCTGGGTCAGCACCTGGATGGTGACGTCGTCCGGGATGTGGCGGCCCTCGATCAGCTGGCGGACGAAGTCAAAGTCCGTCTGCGAGGCGGAGGGGAATCCTACTTCGATCTCCTTGTAGCCCATCCGGACCAGCAGGTCGAACATTTTCATCTTGCGAGCCGGGCTCATCGGATCGATCAAGGCCTGGTTGCCGTCACGCAGGTCCACGGCGCACCAGCGCGGGGCCTTGGTGATGACTTTGTCAGGCCAGGTGCGGTCCGGCAGTTCGACCGTGATCAGGTCCTGGAAGGGGACGTAACGGTGGACCGGCATTCCTGAGGGCTGCTGTGCGTTTCGCATGACTATCGGGGCCTTTTCTCTGATTCCTGGTGAAGGGAGGCCGGGGCAACACTAACTCCGCAGCGAGGGTTGGCCTTGCGCTAGATTGCGTCCGGGGCCTCGCTGCGGCAGCTAAGAAGCAGTTCTGCGCGCACATTTTCACAGTAACACGGGTGCGTAAGATGAAGGAGCCATACCTCATACACGTCCACCATGCAGACGCTGTTCCGGTCCCAGGCCGGGTACAGCTTCCCCTTCGAAGGAGCAGCAGTGCCGCTTTCCGGGATTGACCAGTCCTCTATCGACGCCGGCGTCCGTCCCCAGGACGACCTCTACCGGCACTTCAACGGCGGCTGGCTGAAGCGCACCGCCATACCGGACGACCGGCCGCTGGAGGGCACTTTCACGGCCCTGCGTGACGACTCGGAACTGGCGGTCCAGGAGATCATCCTGGCGGCGGCCGGCCGCGGCGAGGCAGCGTCCGGCATCGAACGCAAAATCGGTGAGCTGTACAGCAGCTTCATGGACGAGGCCGGAGTGGAGGCCAAGGGCGCGGAGCCGATCCGTGCACGGCTGGCCGAGGTATTCGCCACCGGCTCGGTGGCCGCACTGGTCCAGCTGGCCGGGCGGCTGTTCCGTGCCGATGTCTCCGGTCTTTTCTACATCTATCCGGCGCCGGATGCGGGCAACCCGGACCGGATCCTGCTCTACACCGGCCAGGGCGGCCTGGGACTGCCGGATGAGTCCTACTACCGCGACGAGAAATTCGCCCCGATAGTCGAGGCCTACCGCGACCACGTCGGCACCATGTTCCGGCTGGCCGGCGTGGGCGACGCCGAGGCAGCGGCCGCCAGGGTGGTGGAACTCGAGACCTCCCTGGCCTCGCACCACTGGGACAAGGTCACGCTGCGTGATCCGCAGAAGACCTACAACCTGAAGTCGGCCGAGGAGGCCGCCCAGCTTTTTCCGCTGCTCTCCGCCTGGTTCGACGCGGCCGCGATCGCCCCGGAGAAGCGGGCCGAATTGGTGGTCAGTACCCCGGACTTCTTCGCGGGCGCGGCCGGTCTGCTGGAAACGGTGCCGCTGAACGTCTGGCAGGAATGGCTTGCCTTGCGGGTGGCCAGCGCGGCGGCGCCCTACCTGTCCGCCGCGTTCGTGGATGCGAACTTTGCCTTCTACGGCACCACGCTCAGCGGCACCCCGCGCAACCGGGACCGCTGGAAGCGGGGCGTCGCCGTCGTCGAGGCGGCCCTGGGCGAGGCGGTCGGCCAGATCTATGTGGCCCGGCACTTCCCGGAAGGCCACAAGGAGTCCATGCGCGCCCTCGTGGGGAACCTGATCGAGGCGTACCGCGGATCCATCACGGACCTGGCCTGGATGGGCGAAGAGACCAAGCTGGAGGCGCTGAAGAAGCTCGATTCCTTCCGCGCCAAGATCGGCTATCCGGACAAGTGGATCGACTACTCCGCGGTCGTGATCGACGAGGCGGATCTGCTGGGCAACGTGGAGCGCGCCCACAGCGCCGACGTGGACCGGCACCTGGACGAGGTCGGCAAGCCCGTGGACCGGGAGAAGTGGCTGATGACGCCGCAGACCGTGAACGCCTATTACCACCCGCTGCTGAACGAAATAGTGTTCCCGGCCGCCATCCTGCAGCCGCCGTTCTTCACTGCCGACGCCGACGACGCCGTGAACTACGGCGGTATCGGGGCGGTGATCGGCCACGAGATCGGCCACGGCTTCGATGACCAGGGCTCACAGTACGACGGCAGCGGCCTGCTCCGGAACTGGTGGACCGAGGCCGACCGGACCGCTTTCGAGTCGCTGACGTCTCGGCTGGTGGCCCAGTTTGATGCTCTCTCCCCGGCGGAGGCGGCGGGCCAGCACGTCAACGGCAAACTGACCCTGGGCGAAAATATCGGCGACCTTGGCGGCCTGACCATCGCGTACAAGGCGTATCTGATCAGCCTCGACGGGGCGGAGCCGCCGGTGCTGGACGGGCTGACCGGGCCGCAGCGCTTCTTCGCCTCCTGGGCAGCGATCTGGCGGCAGGTGATCCGCAGCGAGGAGTCGGTCCGGCGGCTCGCCACCGATCCGCACTCCCCCAACGAGTTCCGCACCAATGACATCGCCCGGAACCTCGACGCCTTCCACTCGGCGTTCGGGACCGGCGAGGAGGACGCGATGTGGCTGGCGCCCCGGGAGCGCGTCAGCATCTGGTAGCTCAGCGCGTGATCAGTGCCGGGTTTGCCTGCTGGCAGACGGCGTCGCCGGCCGTCTGGTTGACGATGTCCTTGGGCAAAGCCACCGGAGCGTCCGACTGCTGGGCGCCGCCGGTGTAGTCGCTGCCCACGTAGACCTGGACTCCCGCGACCCCGGCCGCCGGGAGCACCTGCGAGGCCGGGATGCCCAGCAGTGCGGCCACATCCGCGGCCACGTCAGCGAAGTTCGCGCCGTAGTACACGGCGGTGGTCGCCATAGCCCTGGCGTTCAGCTGACCCGTCTGCGTGAAGCCGCCCGCGTTAAGGGCGGCCAGCAGTTCATTGGCCCGTGCCGGGTCGCCGGAGCCGTTGGCCACGGTGACGGGCTGCAGCGCCTTGTTGTAGGCAGAAGCTGCAGCAGCCTGACTGGCCGTCGGCTCGGCGCTGGCCGGCGCACCGGCAGTGGCGCCGGCGGAGGCTGTCGGGGTGGCATTAGGGTCGGTCAGGTCCACGTCCTTGCGCATCGCCGCGAACAGCTGCGAAGCGGCGGGCTCGGCCAGCTGCAGCCGGTTGCTGTCGGAGACCGCGGGTTCTGTCGGAGTGGCCACGAAGGCCACCTTGCCGACGTCGATGTTCTTAAGCCGGCCGCCGACGGTCAGCAGGGTCGGGACGGAAGCCAGGCCGTCGTCGATCGTCAGGTTCTTGGTGATCGCATCGGCGATGCCGAGCATCCGTGCCGGGTTGGAGAAGGTGCCGTCGTTCTTGATTTTGCGGGTAAGGGAGCTCAGGAAACTTTGCTGGGCCTTGATCCGGCCGAGGTCACCGCCGTCGCCGAAGGCGTGCCTGGTACGGACAAACGAGAGGGCCTGCTCGCCCTGGACCGTGGACGTGCCCTTGGCCAGCCGAAGCCCGGAGTCGGGGTCGTAGATGGCGTCACTGACGCATACATCGACGCCGCCGACCGCGTTAGAGAGTTCCTTGACGGCATTGAAGTCGGCCATCATGAAGTGGTCGATCTCCAGGCCGGTGAGCCTGTTGACGGTGTCCACCGCGCAGCCGATGCCGGCTTCGGACATCGCCGCGTTGATCATGACCCCGGTCTGGGCCGGATACTCCTGGTTGGTTTTCGGATCCTTGCACTTCGGGATGTCCACCAGGAGGTCCCGCGGGAAGCTGATCACGTTGACCCGCTTGTTGTCCGCCGAGATGTCCATCAGCATCATGACGTCGGAGTGGCCGTAGCCGGTGGAGTCCGCGGCGCCGCCGTACTGCGCGTTCTTGCCGTCGCGGGTATCCGAGCCGAGGATCAGGATCTGCATCCGGCCGGTCGCATCATCCGGGGCTGCCTCGGTCCGGGCGTTGCCGGCACCGAGGGCCTGCGTGCTGATGTTCCCCTGCAGCCGGATGAACCAGTAGGCGCCGAAGGCGACCACTCCGACAAGGAGCACCGAGATGACGATGGTGGTGGCCTTGAGCCACACCGGCGTCCGCCGGACGGCGCCAAGGTGGCGTGCGGGGCCTACGGAATGGCCTGAAGTGTGCCGGGCAGCGGCGTTGGACCGAACCGGCGGGCCGGTTCCGTCGGCGCGCTTGTCGCGGGGTCGAGCCACTGGTGGTGCCTTCCTTAGCGAACGGGAGTCAAGCCATTTTAGTGTCCCAAACTGGGAGAAACCCGATGGGAATGCCGGAACCGGGCCGCGGATCCGATCCGGTCCCGGTCTGCCTGGCCGTCGCCGGCCCGGGCCTAGAAACCCAGCTTGACCAGCTGCTTGGGATCGCGCTGCCAATCCTTCGCGACCTTCACATGCAGGTCCAGGTAGATGCGGGCGCCGAGCAGCGCCTCGATCCCCTTGCGCGCAGTGGTGCCGACCTCGCGGAGCCGTGCGCCGCCTTTGCCGATGATGATGGCCTTCTGCGACGGTCGTTCCACGTAGAGGTTGACCCGGACATCCAGGAAGGGCCGGTCCTCGGGGCGGCCTTCCCGCGGGACAATCTCATCGACCACGACGGCCAGGGAGTGCGGAAGTTCGTCGCGGACGCCCTCGAGGGCAGCTTCGCGGATGAGTTCGGCGATCATCACCGCTTCGGGCTCGTCCGTCAGGTGACCGTCCGGGTAGAGCGGCGGCGACGGCGGCATGTGGCTGATCAGCACGTCGGCGACGGTAGTGACCTGGAAGCCGTCGGTGGCGGAGACCGGGACAATGTCCTTCCAGCCCTCCTCGCCCAGCACCTCGCGGCCCAGTGCGGCGACGGCCAGCAGCTGCTCGGTCAGGGCCTGGCGGTCCACGGTGTCCGTCTTCGTGACGACCGCGATCACCGGCTTGTTCCCGACGGCGGCCAGCTGTGCGGCGATGAACTTGTCCCCGGGGCCGATCTTCTCATTGGCCGGCAAACAGAAGCCGATCGCGTCGACCTCGGCCAGGGTGTCCGCGACGAGCTCGTTGAGCCGCTTGCCCAACAGCGTCCGGGGACGGTGCAGTCCCGGGGTGTCGACCAGGATCAACTGCGCATCGTCGCGGTGCACAATGCCCCGGATGGTGTGCCGGGTGGTCTGCGGCTTGGCCGAGGTGATGGCCACCTTCTGCCCGACCAGGGCGTTGGTGAGAGTGGATTTGCCCGCATTGGGCCGCCCCACCAGCACCGCGAACCCGGCCCGGTACCCGCCGAAAGGTGCTTCGCCGTCGGACTTATTCTGCTTGCTCACGTGGGACTCCCTGTTGCGTTGATTCGGCCTCGTCGAAAAGGTCTTCAAGGTCAGTTTCTTCCTTTGGCACCGCGGCCGCAATGATGTGGCTGACGCGGTTCCGCCGGCCTTCGAGCCGGTCGGCCCGCAGCCGCACGCCGTCGACGGCGACCGTGCTGCCGACGATCGGCACCCGGCCGAGGGCCTTTGCGAGCAGGCCTCCGACGGTGTCCACCTCGTCGTCGTCGAGTTCCAGGTCGAAGAGCTCGCCGAGGTCGTCGATGCTCATCTTGGCGCTGACCCGGTAGCTGCCGTCGCCGAGGTCCACGGCTTCCGCGGCTTCGGTGTCGTATTCGTCCACGATCTCCCCGACGATTTCCTCGATCAGGTCCTCGAGCGTCACGAGTCCGGCGGTGCCGCCGTACTCGTCGATCACGATCGCGACGTGCGTGGATTCCTTTTGCAGCTCGCGGAGCAGCTCGCTCACCGGTTTCGAGTCCGGCACGTAGCGGACCTCGCGGGCCAGTTTGTCGACCACCGGCGGTTCCTCGCCCGGGGCCAGGTTGTGGATCACGGCGGCGGCGTCCTTGAGGTACACGATGCCGAGGATCTGGTCGGTGTCTTCGCCGATGACCGGGATCCGCGAGTAGCCGGAGCGCAGGAACAGCGACATGGCCCGGTGCAGGCTGGAACCGGAATCGATGCACAGGATGTCGGTCCGGGGCACCATGACGGAGCGGACGAGGGTGTCGCCGAAGTCGAAGACCGACTGGATCAGCTCGGCCTCGTTGTCTTCGATGACGTCGGACTCGCTTGCGCGTTCGACGAGCTCCCGGAACTCCTCTTCGCTGAAGAAGGCTTCGTTGTCCGCGGGCGCCCCCGGTGCGACGGCGCTGCCGAGGGTGACCAGCCAGCCGGGAATCGGTCCGAGTACCCAGCAGAGCCACCGGATCAGCGGCGCGGAAAAGCGGACCACCCCGGCGGAGTGAACCCGGCCCAGCTGGCGCGGGGACACGCCCACGAGCACGAAGCCGACCAGTGCCATGATGCCGGTGGCGGCCAGGCCGGCGAGCCAGACGTTGTCGAGCAGGCTGTGCAGCAGCGCGGTCACGGCCACCGCGGAGGCCATTTCGAACCAGATCCGCCAAAACCGCAGGGCGCGCATATGGGCTACCGGCTGGGCCATGATCCGTTGCAGGGCGGTGCCGCGGCTAAGCAGGATCGCGTGTTCGGCGTCGTGGCGGGGAAGGAAGTTAAAGGCGGCCTCGGCCGCGGTCAGCACGGCGGCGAAGCCGAGGAAGACCAGCGCCATGCCGGCCAGGATCAGTGGGGTCACTGCATCGTCTCTGCCGGGGCGTCCCTGCCGGTGAAGCCGGCCAGCAGTTCGCGCTGCAGCCCGAACATCTCTTCCTTTTCCTCCGGTTCCGCGTGGTCAAAGCCGAGCAGGTGCAGGATGCCGTGAGTGGTGAGCAACAGCATCTCGTCCTGGGTGGAATGGCCGGCGTTCTTCGCCTGCATCTCGGCCACCTGGGGGCAAATCGCAATGTCGCCCAGCATGCCCTGCGGGGTCGGCTTGTCCGGGGTGCCGGGGGTGAGTTCGTCCATCGGCACGGACAGCACGTCCGTGGACCCCGGCTCGTCCATCAGTTCGATGTGCAGCTTCTCCATTGCCGGTTCGTCGACCAGCAGGATGGACAGCTCCGCCTGCGGATGGATGAACAGCCGTTCGAAGACGAACCGGGCCAGCGCCACCAACTCAGCTTCGTCGACCGCGACGCCGGACTCGTTGTTGACCTCGATGCTCATGCGTGTTCCCCCCGGTTATCCCGGGCGACGGAATGCTTCACCCGGTTCCTCTGTTTCTCGTCCCAGATGCTGTACGCGTTCACGATGTCGCCCACCAGCCGGTGCCGGACGACGTCGGAAGCGTCCAGGACCGTGAAATTGACGTCCTCGATCCCCTGCAGGATGTCTTCGACGATCCGCAGCCCGGAACGCGTGCCGAAGGGCAGGTCCACCTGGGTAACGTCGCCGGTAACCACCATCTTGGAGCCGAAGCCGAGCCGGGTGAGGAACATTTTCATCTGCTCGGGTGTGGTGTTCTGGGCCTCGTCAAGGATGATGAACGCGTCGTTGAGTGTACGTCCGCGCATGTACGCCAGCGGCGCCACTTCGATCGTGCCGGCGGCCATCAGGCGCGGAATCGATTCCGGGTCCATCATGTCGTGCAGCGCGTCGTAGAGCGGACGCAGGTAGGGGTCGATCTTGTCACTGAGCGTGCCGGGCAGGAAGCCGAGCCGCTCCCCCGCCTCGACCGCGGGCCGGGTCAGGATGATCCGGCTGACTTCCTTTTGCTGCAGCGCCTGGACGGCCTTGGCCATGGCCAGGTAGGTCTTGCCGGTGCCGGCCGGGCCGATCCCGAAAATCACCGTGTTCGTGTCGATTGCGTCCACATAATTCTTCTGGTTCAGGGTCTTGGGCCTGATGGTCTTCCCGCGGCTGGAAAGGATGTTAGTGGTCAGCACGTCCACCGGGTTCTGCAGCGTCTGGGTGCGCAAGAGCGAGACGAGCTGTTGCAGCACGGAGGGGGTGATGACGGTGCCCCTGGCCACCAGGCCGCGGACCTCGTTAAGCAGCCGCATGATTCTCGGCACTTCGGCGGCCGGGCCGCTGATGGAGAGCTCGTTGCCGCGGACGTGGAAGTCGACGGCGGGAAACTGGCTTTCGATGAAGCGCAGGGCCTCGTCGTGGCTGCCCAGGGTCTGCACCATCTGGTCGGAGTTGTCGAACAGGACCACCTCCGTCCGCTGACCTGGGAGGGAGTGCGGAAAATCCGCTGCGGTGCGCCCGCCCGGGCTGATCCGGGCCTTGCCGTTGGCTGCTTCAGTCATGGTGGTAGCCCGCGGGCTTCTGGTCCCCTCCAGTTGGGAAATGGTCTTCCCATCTTACGCCAGCGCAGCCTTGCGCCGGGGCCGTGCGGCCGCCGCCGGGGTGTTAGGTATCAACTTCATATCGTCCTCATATCGTTCACGTTGCAGTTCGCCGGGCTGCCGCGGAATGCCGTCCGGAGCCCCTGTGCCTTGTGTAATGCTGGATTGGACCATCCGCGGGCCGCGGCTATCCCTGGTACGGGGGAAGCGTGCGCGTGGAGGTCACCGGCACAGCGAAGGGATATCGGCAATCAGCCAGCGTGTAGTGGACAGGGCGGAAGTGGGCCGGCGAGCGTTTCGCGGGGCCCTGCTGCTGGTGTTGCCCGCTGCCTTGGCGCTGTCCGGTTGCGTTGCCACCCCCCAGCCTGGCATCACCAATTCGGATACGCCCTCCCGGACGGTGCCGGGCCCGGCCGCCGGCAGTGCCGTCACCAGTGCGCCGCTGGAGTCCGCGCAGGCTTCCAACAAGGCTCCGGTGTACTGGATCGGGCGCAGCAACAACAATGTCTTCCTGTACCGCGAATTCCGGGACGCGTCCGACCAGGACAACCCGGTGACCCGGGCCTTGCGGGTGATGATGTCCCAGAAGCCGCTGGATCCTGATTTCTTTACCCCGTGGCAGAACCCGAAGAAGCTGGCCACGTCGATTTCCGGCAAGAATGTCATCACGGTGGACGTTTCCGCCGACGCGTTCAACAGCAACCTCGACGCCGACATGGCCGAACGCGCGATCCAGCAGCTTGTTTACACCGCCACCGCGGCCGCTGCCAGCGCCGGCCTGACCGATACCGGCCAGCAGATCCAGGTGGTGATCCTCGTCGACGGACATACCGACTATGTCGCCTTCAACCGGGTCCGGCTCGGCTCCCCGACGTCGCGCAGCACCGGGATGGTGGCGCCCGTCTGGATCATCGATCCGCAGGAGGGCGCTCAGCTTCCGGGCGGCACAGTGAAAATTTCCGGCCGCTCCACAAACCCGGGCGGCAAGCTGCGCTGGGAGATCCTGCGGGTGGATGGCAATGCCAAGAGCCCCTACCTGAACGGCACCACCACAGCCGACGCCGCGCAGAGCGGCCTCTTCAACATTGCTCTGAAACTGGGACCCGGGAGTTACGAGGCGCGGGTTTCCCAGCTTGATGCCGGCAGCAACGTCGAGGACCTGAACGTGGATACCCGCGGTTTCACCGTGCGCTAAGCCGGACGGCCCCGGCGCTGCCCGGTCGGCGCCTACCAGCGTCCCAGTATGTCGCTTGCCAGCACGGTGGCCGCGGGTCCGGCGGTGGAGGAGCGCAGCACGTGGCGGCCCAGCAGCGCGGTCACGGCTCCGGCGTCGCACAGCCTCGTGACCTCGCGGGGGCTGATGCCGCCCTCGGGTCCCACAATCAGCAGCACCTCGCGGGGGCTCCCGGCGTCGAGGTCCTGGTGCCAGGCTTCCAGCACCTGGCGCAACGGCCGCACCGCGTCTTCGTGCAGGATCACGGCCAGCTCCGCGGAAGCGACGGCAGCCTGCAGGCCGGCTCCGTCGACGGCGGCGCGGACCTCCGGGATCCAGGCGCGGCGCGCCTGCTTCGCGGCAGCCGTCACCACCGACTGCCATTTGGCGTGCGCCTTCGCCGCACGTTCTGGCTTCCACCGCACGATTGACCGCTCCGCCTGCCAGGGGACGACGGCGTCGATCCCCAGTTCCGTGGCGGTTTCGGCGCCGAGCTCGTCGCGGTCCCCCTTGGCCAGCGCCTGCACGAGGACCAGCCTGACGTCAGGCCGGGCCTCCGTGCTGACCCCGCTGCACCGAACCGTCAGCTCCTGGGGCGCGACGGCCGTGACGGTGCCGGTGATGCGCGTGCCCGCGCCGTCGGCGATGTCGACCGCCTCCCCGACGGCCAGCCGCTTGACGGTCACCGCGTGGCGCGCTTCGGCGCCTTCGAGGACGAACGTGGAGCCCGGGACCTGCTGGGCCAGGCTTCCTGCCGGGCTGAAGAAGACGGGGTTACTCACCGCTACAGGTTACCGAGCCGGTCCCGCAGCTTCGCGAAGACGCCGCCGCTGGCGGCCAGCTTCCCCTCGGTGTACTGCTCGCCGCGGAGTTTGGCCAGCTGCCGCAGCAGGTCTTCCTGGGCGGCGTCGAGCTTGGCCGGGGTATCCACCTGCAGGTGGACCTTGAGGTCGCCGCGGCCGTGGCCGCGCAGGTGCGTGACGCCCAGGCCGCGGAGCGTGATCATCTCGCCCGACTGGGTACCCGCCTTGACGTCGATTTCCTGTTGGCCGTCGAACGTATCGAGGGTCAGCTCAGTTCCCAGCGCTGCCGCGGTCATCGGGATGTTGAGACTGGCGTGCAGGTCGTCACCCTCCCGCACGTAGGTGGCGTCGTTGTTGACCCGGATCTCCACGTACAGGTCGCCGGACGGACCGCCGGCAGGTCCCGCCTCGCCCTGGCCGGAGAGCTGGATGCGTGTGCCGGTGGCGACGCCGGCTGGGACCTTCACGGTGAGCGAGCGTCGGCTGCGGATGCGGCCCTGGCCGGCGCACTCGTTGCACGGGTCCTTGATCACGGTGCCGAAGCCCTCGCAGCTGCCGCAGGGTGCCGTTGTCATGACCTGGCCGAGGATGGAGCGCACGGCGCGCTGGACCTGGCCGCTGCCGCCGCAGATGTCGCATCGTTCGGGGTGGGTTCCCGGGCGGCAGCACGAGCCTTCACACGTAGGGCAGGTGACAGCGGTGTCCACTTCAAGCTTCTTGTTGACGCCGAAGACGGCGTCACGGAGCTCGATCCGGACGCTGATCAAGGCGTCCTGGCCGCGCCGGACGCGGGACGCGGGACCGCCCTGGCCCCCTGCGCCGCCGAAGAACGTCTCAAAGATGTCCTGGAAGGCGAAGCCCTGGCCGGCGTACCCGCCGCCGAAGCCGTTGTCGTTACCGTTCTCGTTGCCCGTGGTGTCGTAGACCCGGCGCTTCTGCGGGTCGGAGAGCACCTCATAGGCGTGCGTGACCGCTTTGAAGCGGTCGGAGGCGTCGTCGCCGGGGTTCACATCCGGGTGCAGGGTCCGCGCCAGCTTGCGGTAGGCCTTCTTGATTTCTTCCCCCGTCGCTTCGCGGGAGACTCCAAGAACGTCGTAGTGGCTGCTCAAAATGTGTATCTCTTCCTGGTTGTGCTGCCGGTAATCGGCAAGAAGTCTGGTGTCTGGGGGTTGGTGTCCGGGATTTGATGCCCGGGCCGGATCCTTTAGGGCCCGAGGATCCTTGACAGGTACCGGGCCACCGCGCGGACGGCCGCCATGGTGGTGGGATAGTCCATCCGGGTGGGTCCCAGCACCCCGACCTTGGCCGTGGCGTCCGGGCCGTAGCCGGTGGCCACCACTGAAGCTTCGGAAAGCCCGTCATACGGGTTCTCCCGGCCGATGCTTACAGTGACGCCGCGCGGATCCTGCGCCATGTCACTGAGCAGCCGCAGCATCACCACCTGTTCCTCGAGTGCCTCGAGGACGGGCCCGATGCTCAGCGGGAAGTCCACGTTGGAGCGGGCCAGGTTGGCCGTCCCCGCCATAACCATCCGTTCCTCCCTGCTGCTCGCGGCCAGCGACTCGAGTCCCCGGGCAAGGGCGTGGGCGGCGCCGCGGCGAACCGGCGGACAGCTGTCCGCCACGGCCTGCAACGACTGCGCCAGCAGGCTCAGCGGGGTGCCGGAAAGCCTGCCCAGGAACAAGGTCCGTAGTTCCGCGAGGGCATCGTCACCGACGTCCTGGCCGACGTCGATCACCCGCTGCTCCACTTTGCCGCTGTCCACAATCAGCACCGTCAGCACCTTGCGGGGGGCCAGGAGCACGAACTCAATGTGCCGGACGCGGGCCCGGCTCCGGAGCGGATACTGCACGACGGCGACCTGGTTGGTCAGCTGCGCCAGCAGCCGCACGGTGCGGTCCAGCACATCGTCAAGGTCGTCGGAACCCTCCAGCAGGGCCTGGATGGCGCGGCGCTCCGCCGGAGACAGCGGTTTGACGGCCGAAATCTGGTCCACGAACAGGCGGTAGCCCTTGTCGGTGGGGATCCGGCCCGCGCTGGTGTGCGGCGCCGTAATCAGGCCCTCGTCTTCCAGTGCAGCCATGTCATTGCGGATCGTGGCGCTGGAGACGCCCAGATGGTGCCGCTCCACCAGCGCCTTGGATCCTACGGGTTCACGGGAATGAACGTAGTCCTCGACGATGGCGCGCAGTACTTCGAGTTTCCGTGGCTCGCTCACGCTCCACCTCCAATCGACCGATATCCTGTCCCGGGTGCCGGGCGAGCGGGACGAACCGGCCCGACAACACCGCGCCCGAAAACACCGCGGTTAGCACTCGACATGTCTAAGTGCTAACCAGTCTAATATGAGTCACGCGTTGTTAGCATTGGATTCGCTGCGGGCCCGGCCGCCGGACCGGTGTTTCCGGACACACGGCGGGCCGCGCGGCCGTTCCCGGCCCCAGAATTTTCCAGTATAAATATCCGCAATTCCCGAGTGCAAAGCAGTGTGTAGCCGATGTCATACCAGAATTGGGGCCCGCAAGAGCTCTCCGCCCCCGGCAGGGCACAGTTGCCGGAAATTCCGGTGGAACGCGGCATGGTGCTGGAAGATGTTCAATCCGGCTGGGTCGGCGCAGTGACCCGGGTGGAGAAGTCGGGCGGCATGCACGTGGTGGCCCTTGAGGACCGGCGGGGCAAGTCCCGCTCCTTCCGGCTGGGCTTCGGCTTCCTGCTCGACGGCCAGCCGGTCCGGTTGATGCCGCCCGCGCCGCGGCTACCCGCCGCTGCCACCGGCGGCGGAGCGCGCACCGCCTCCGGATCGGTCCGGGTGGCCGGCCAGCGCGCCCAGGTCGCCAAAGCCAGCCGGATCTGGGTGGAAGGCAAGCACGACGCCGAACTCGTCGAAAGAGTCTGGGGCGACGACCTCCGGGTCGAGGGCATCGTCGTCGAGCCGCTGCATGGCATCGACGACCTCGCTGCCGCCGTGAAGGAGTTCGGGCCCGGCCCGGGCCGCCGCCTCGGCGTGCTGGTGGACCACCTCGTGCCAGACTCGAAGGAATCCCGGATCGCCGACGCGGTCATGGCCGCCCCCGGTGCCGCCGGCAACGTGCTGATCGTCGGGCACCCCTATGTTGATGTCTGGCAAGCCATTCGACCGGCCGTCCTGGGGATCGAACGGTGGCCGGTGATTCCGCGCGGCATTGACTGGAAGACCGGCATCCTGACGGCGTTTGGCTGGCCACACAGCACGAAGGAGGACATCGGCCTGGGCTGGCAGAAGCTCCTCGGCGCCGTCCGCAGCTACGCGGACCTGGAGCCGTCCCTCCTAGGCCGGGTGGAAGAGGTCATCGACTTCCTCACGGTGCCCTAAAGCCCTCTCCGTACTTCGTTTCACCGTCCGTGCCAGTATTCTTGAAACGACGGCCGCTGCCTTTTGTTATGGCCGCGGCTCGTACCGGCACCAACGCTCCATCGCAATCCAAAGGACGACACGTGGCAGAAGACGCACGCGAATACACGGACCATCAGGCTGGCCACGGCCAGTCGCCGTACCACGGCGTTCCCGCAAATGCCCTGCCGCTGACGGCCCGGGAGGACCGGCAATGGGCTACCTTGGCGCACTTTGGCGGCATCCTGGGCTGCATCCCCGCGCTGTTGATCTACCTGATCTTCAAAGACCGCGGCCCGTTCACGGCACAGGAGTCGAAGGAAGCCCTGAACTTCACGCTGCCGCCCACGATCGCCGCGGTTCTCGCCAACGTGTTGGTCTTCGTTCCGGTGGTAGGCAACCTGTTCGCGGTGCTGGCCACGCTCATCTGGATTGCACTGGCCTGCTACTCCGTAGCCGCCGGCATCCACGTCAACCGGGGCCAGCCGTACCGCTACGACTACAACCTCCGCTGGATCAAGTAGCCTCGTCCGGCCAACCGGACAGGGCGCTAGTCCGGCAGGATCCGGCGGACCACAGCGTCCGCCAGCAACCGGCCTTTGAGCGTGAGCACCAGGCGGCTCTTGAACGCCTCCGCCGGCTCCACGAGCCCGTCGGCGATCAGGCCGGCCACGGCGTGGCGTCCGGTGTCCCCCAGACCGCCCAGGCTCGGGATGGCCAGGCCGGTGACCAGCCGGGCCTCAAGCATGACGCGTTCGACGTTGCGGGTTTCGGCGTCGAGCGTTTCACGGCCGGCAGCGGGCGAGGCTCCTGACCCCAGCCGGGCCGCGTAGGCGCTCGGATGCTTGACGTTCCACCAGCGCACCCCGCCCACGTGCGAGTGCGCGCCCGGGCCGATGCCCCACCAGTCGTCCCCGCGCCAGTAAGCCAGGTTGTGGCGGCAGGCCTGCTCCGGTGTGCGGGCCCAGTTGCTGACCTCGTACCAGCTCAAGCCCGCCGCGGAGATCAGTTCGTCGGCCAGTTCGTACTTGGCGGCGTGGTCGTCGTCGTCGATCCCCGGGACTTCGCCGCGGCGGATCTGGGCCGCCAGTTTGGTGCCGTCCTCGATGATCAGCGCGTACGCGCTGATGTGGTCCGGGGCGTAGGACAGTGCCGTCTCCAGCGAGTACCGCCAGTCCTCCAGCGACTCTCCGGGGGTGCCGTAGATCAGGTCCAGGCTCACGGCCAGGCCCGCCTCACGCGCCCATTGGACAACCTGCGGCACCCGGCTGGGCGTGTGGGTACGGTCCAGGACCCTGAGGACGTGCGGCACGGCCGACTGCATGCCGAAGGACACGCGGGTGAAGCCGGCGTCGGCCAGCACCTGCAGGGACTCGGGGGTGACGGAGTCCGGGTTGGCTTCGGTGGTGACTTCGGCCCCCGGTTCCAGGCCCCAGGCGTCGATCGCGGCCGCCAGGATGCGGACCAGGTCCCCGGCCGGCAGGAGCGTTGGCGTCCCGCCGCCAAAGAACACCGTGCCGAGCCGGCGTTCGGGCAGGCCTGACGCCTTCAGGACCCGGCCGGCAAAGTCTACTTCGGCGACGGCGGTGCCGGCGTAGGCGTCCTGTGAGGCACCGCCGCCCAGTTCCGTCGCGGTGTAGGTGTTGAAGTCGCAGTAGCCGCAGCGCACGGCGCAGAACGGGATGTGGACGTAGAGCCCGAAGGCCCGGTCCGAGGCGCCCTGCAGTGCCTGGCCGGGCAGGAGCCCGTCCGACGGCGCCGGATCACCGAGGGGAAGAGCGCTTGGCATGGCTACTTCTTGGCCTTGTCCTTGGACTCATCCGTAGTGAGGGCGGCGATGAAGGCCTCCTGCGGCACCTCGACGCGGCCGACCATCTTCATGCGCTTCTTGCCTTCCTTCTGCTTTTCCAGCAGCTTGCGCTTACGGGTGATGTCGCCGCCGTAGCACTTGGCGAGGACGTCCTTGCGGATGGCGCGGATGCTTTCGCGGGCGATGATCCGGGAGCCGATGGCGGCCTGGATCGGTACCTCGAACTGCTGGCGCGGGATGAGTTCACGCAGTTTGCCGGTCATCATCACGCCGTAGGCGTAGGCCTTGTCGCGGTGGGTGATGGCGCTGAAGGCATCCACCTGTTCGCCCTGGAGCATGATGTCCACCTTGACGAGATCGGCGACCTGGTCGCCGTCGGCCTTCCAGTCCAGCGAGCCGTAGCCGCGCGTCTTGGACTTGAGGATGTCGAAGAAGTCGAAAACGATTTCGGCCAGCGGCAGGCGGTAGCGGATTTCCACCCGGTCCTCGGAGAGGTAGTCCATGCCGCCCATGACACCGCGGCGGGTCTGGCACAGCTCCATGATGGCGCCGACAAACTCGTTGGGCGCCAGAATGGTGGCGGACACCATCGGTTCGCGGACCTCGGCGACCTTCCCGGTAGGGTATTCGCTGGGGTTGGTGACGTGGACGATCTTCTTGTCCTCCAGGGTCACCTCATACTCAACGTTCGGGGCGGTGGAGATCAGGTCCAGCTTGTACTCGCGCTCGAGCCGCTCACGGGTGATTTCCAGGTGCAGCAGGCCCAGGAAGCCGACGCGGAAGCCGAAGCCCAACGCGGCCGACGTTTCCGGCTCGTAGACCAGTGCGGCGTCGTTGAGCATCAGCTTCTCCAACGCGTCGCGGAGCACCGGGTAGTCCGTGCCGTCCAGCGGGTAAAGGCCGGAGAACACCATCGGTTTCGCATCCGCGTAGCCCGGCAGCGAGTTGCTGGCCGGCTTGGCCAGGTTGGTGACCGTGTCGCCGACCTTGGACTGGCGCACGTCCTTAACACCGGTGATCAGGTACCCCACCTCGCCGACACCCAGGCCCTTGGACGGGGTGGGTTCCGGGGAACTCACGCCGATTTCGAGCAGTTCGTGGGTGGCGCGGGTGGACATCATCTGAATGCGTTCCCGCGGGTGCAGCATGCCGTCGACCACGCGGACGTAGGTGACGACGCCGCGGTAGGTGTCATAGACGGAGTCGAAGATCATGGCCCGGGCGGGGGCGTTAGGGTCGCCCACCGGGGCGGGGAGATCGCGGATGATCTTATCCAGCAGGACCTCGACGCCGGCGCCGGTCTTGCCGGAGACGCGCAGCACCTCGTCCGGGTCGCCGCCGATCAGGTTCGCCAGTTCCTCGGCGTACTTCTCCGGCTGGGCGGCCGGCAGGTCGATCTTGTTCAGGACCGGGATGATCGTGAGGTTGTTTTCCATCGCCAGGTAGAGGTTGGCGAGGGTCTGGGCCTCGATGCCCTGGGCGGCATCCACCAGCAGCACGGCACCCTCGCAGGCCGCCAGCGAGCGTGAGACCTCATAGGTGAAGTCGACGTGGCCGGGCGTATCGATCATGTTCAACGCGAAGCTGGTGCCGTCGACCTCCCACGGCATCCGTACCGCCTGGGACTTGATGGTGATGCCGCGTTCACGCTCAATGTCCATCCGGTCCAGGTACTGGGCCTTCATGTCGCGGGACTGGACGACGCCGGTGTACTGAAGCATCCGGTCGGCCAGTGTGGACTTGCCGTGGTCAATATGCGCAATGATGCAGAAGTTCCGGATGAGGGCCGGATCTGTTGCGGCAGGCACCGGTGCGGTGCGGGCCATGGGAGACACGCAGGGTCCTTACTGTTGGCAAAAATTGTGGGCTGTACTGATGGGCTGTTTTGGTGAGCTGTTCCACGGACGCGCGCAGCCGGTGTTCCACCTTCGCGTATTCCACCCCGCTGCGGCAGGCCGCATTTCTCGTTCCTCTAGTCTCCCACGTCCGGGCGCGTGGCTCTGCATCCCGGTAGGGTTTGCCGGATGGCCCTGAATCTTCGCCCCCTCAGCAACGCCGTCCGCGGCACCCTGCGTTTCCTCGACCGTCTCGGCGGCGGCGCGCCCCCGGCCCGCCCGCCCGCAGGCAAGACCCCGGGCGCGACGCGCGGCACTGCTCCCGGCAAGGGCACCATCCACCGGCCGGCCGGCCGCCCCGGAGGCCTCACCGGCACCTACCCGGGCGACTTCTTGGGCAAAGCGACGGTGAAGTACTGCCCGGCAGCGAACGGCCTGCCCGAACCGGGCGAGATCGTCTGGACCTGGGTGCCGTACGAAGAGGACAACCAACGGGGTAAGGACCGTCCGGTACTCCTGGTGGGGAGCCACGGCCGGTACCTGCTCGGACTGATGCTCACCAGCAAGGACCACGACGGCGACGAGCGCCGAGCGGACGACTACGTCGACATCGGCACGGGGCCTTGGGACCGGCAGTGGCGCCCCAGTGAGGCGCGGCTGGACCGAATCCTGCAGATCAACCCCCGGGACGTGCGCCGTGAAGGCGCGATCCTCGACGCCGGGCGGTTCCGGGACATCTCCTCGGCCCTCCGCAGCCGCCACGGCTGGTCCTGAACGGAGCCGCCGGCCCCGCCCGACCCCCGCGGCGGAATCAAATCGCCAGGGCGTTCCCGTCTCTGCTATCATTGGCAGCTGTGTGTCCGTGCAGGTCGACGGCCACAGATGGTTGGTCGCCATAGGTATCCCCACGCCGCTCAGTCAATGGCCAATCTGAAAGCCCTCTAGACCATTTTCCGCATTGAAAAAGAGAGTTCACACGTGGCTAATATCAAGTCCCAGAAGAAGCGCATCCTGACCAACGAAAAGGCTCGCCTGCGCAATAACGCAGTCAAGTCCGAGCTGAAGACGGCCATCCGCGCCGTCAACACCGCCGTTGAGGCCACCGACAAGGATGCTGCTACTGCTGCACTGGTGACTGCCAGCCGGAAGCTAGACAAGGCTGTCAGCAAGGGCGTTCTTCACCAGAACAACGCTGCAAACCGCAAGTCGGCGATCTCCAAGAAGGTCAACGCACTCTAAGGTTTTCCAGTTCAACTGAACTGATGATTGTGGCCGGTACCCCAGGGTGCCGGCCACAGCCAGTTAAGGTGGCGGTTGCCGACAGCTGCCCCGTTCCCTGACGAGACCGCGGCACCGGTGCGTCAGCGGCGGACCGCGCCCGCAATCACCGTCACGGCGTGCTCGACGGCGTAGACCGGGTCCCGGGAGAGGCCCTTGACCTGCGCATCGGCCTCCGCCGTGACCTGGATGGATCGCGCCAGGCCTTCCGGGGTCCAGCGCCTGACGTCACGCTGGGCCATCTCCACCAGCCACGGCTGCATGCCCAGCTGCTTGGCGATCTGTGTGGAGGAGCCCTGCGCTCCCGCAACTTTGGCGAGGGACCGCAGCTTCGCGGCAAGGGCCGCGACGATCGGCACCGGATCGGCTCCGGTGTCGAGGGCGTGGCGAAGGGTGGAGAGGGCCAGCGGCGCGTTGCCGGCCATGGCGGCATCGGCCACCTTGAAACCGGTGGCTTCGACCCTGCCGCCGTAGTAGCGGTCCACCATGTCCGAATCCACCGCAGTGGCGGCATCAGCGATCAGTTGGCTGCAGGCGGCCGCGAGTTCCGCCAGATGGGCACCGACCGCGTTGACGAGGGCGTGCACTGCGTCGGGCTCGATCCGTCGGGAGGCGGCTTTGAACTCGGTGGCGACGAAGGCCCCCTTGTCCGCGTCCTTCTTCAGCGGCTGGCAGTCAACCACCGGCCAGCCACCCGCCTTGATGGCGTCGAGCAGTTTCTTTCCCCGTACTCCGCCGCCGTGGCGCAGCACGAGCACGGCGTCCGGATCGGGGCGGGCCACGTACTTCAGGGCGTCGGCGAGGAAGGCGTCATTCATCGTCTCGAGGCCTTCGACCTCAATCAGCTTCTGCTCGCCGAACAGGGACGGGCTGACGTTCATGGCCAGCGTTCCGGGTTCGTAGCTGCCGGCGTTCAGCCGGGTGATTTCGACGTCGGGTTCGGCGGCGCGGACCTGGGAACGGACCCGGTCCATGGCCCGGGAGCCGAGGTAGTCTTCGGGGCCGGCTACCAGCACCACCGGCGCCGGGGTCACATCGCGCCAGGTGGCGGTCTTCGTAGCCGTGGTCCTGGTGCGTTGGGTCTGGGCAGCAGCCACTCGTGATTCCTCCGGGAAGTTGGTTTGCAGACTCTAAGCCTGCCACGGCGGGGGCGGTGCACCAAGCCGCGCTGCCCGGGCCGGCGGCGGGTCCAGCGGCCGGCCCAGCTGTGGGCACTGACGGGCGGGTCGGCCTTCCGGTCGAGAACCCTGCCAAGGAACAGTGCGGTGCGCTCCTGCAGTTTGAGGAGCAGGCGCACGGCGGCGGCCGGGTGGCTAACCAGCCAGACACCCGCCAGTGACAGCCCCGAGAGCGCCGCCATGGTGGCCGAACCGTAGGCGCCCTCCGGCCATGGCAGCGCCGCACCGGGGAGCGCCGCGAAGTAGCGTGCGATTCCGGCCACACCGGCCGCGAAGGTTCCAGCCACGGCGATGGGCACTGCCGCGAGGGCGGGGACCAGGGGCACCAGCGGCACGGCAGCCGTGCCCGCGACGGTCACCGGTGCTACCAGCGCTGCGGCTGCCAGGTTCGCCGGCAGGGCGTAGCTGGAGAACTGCGGCTGCAGCAGCACAATAACGGGGCCGCAGAACAACTGGGCGGACAGCGGGACCGCGAAGCCGGCGGCCACCGCGCGCGGCACGACGGAAGGCACCCACCCCATGATCGGCCTGCCGGCCACGACAATGCCCAGGGTGGCCAGGACAGACAGCAGGAAGCCGAAGTCGGCGGCCAGCGCCGGCTCTGCCAGCAGCAGCGCGGTGGAAGCAACGCACAGCAGGCTGAGGCCGCGCCCTGCCCGGCCGAAGACGAGCGCCGAGAGGCCGATCGCGCCCATGCAGGCAGCCCGAAGCACGCTGGCGTCCGGGCCTACCATCAGGACGAACATGCCCAACCCGCCGAGGGCGAGTCCGGCCGCCGCCGGGCGCGTAAACCGCAGGCTGCGGGCCGCCAGCAGCAGAACGCCGAGAACCAGGCTGCAGTTGGCTCCGCTCACGGCAGTCAGGTGGGTCATTCCGACGGTCTTCATGGCGGCGGCGAGCTGCGGATCGAGCGCTTCGGTGTCGCCGGTCACCATTCCGGGCAGCAGTCCCTTGGCGTCGCCAGGCAACCCGGCACTGGCGGCGCTGAAGCTGCTCCGCAGACCTGCCGGGGCGCGATCCCAGCCGGCGGTTGCGGCCAGGCGGACGGGAACGGAGGAGGCGGAAAGCATCCCGGCGTCGGCCTCACCCGGACCGGCGGGCTTCAGCTTGCCCGTGGTCCGGAGCCGCTGACCGGACGCTGCATCTCCCCACTCCGCCCCGCCCAGCACCAGCAGTCCCGCATGTGCTTCCACGCGGCGGCCGTCGAAGATCAGGACCCGCAACGTGGCGGGCACCGCCCAGCGGTCCGACAGCCCGGAGCGGCCGGGGGTGGCGAGCCGCCTCGGCATGCCGCTCACCTCGATCTCTGCCACGACCGATGCACCGGCGGCGACGGCCTCCGCTACCGCACCCTCGTGCCGCGGCACCGAGGCCACCGCGGCGTGGGCGCCGGCGGCGCACGAGAGCAGCAGCGCCGCCGCGGCCGTGCCCCGAAGGCTTCGGGCAGCAGCCTGCCGGTGCCGGCGTCGCGGCAGCAGCAACAGGCCCGCCGCGGCCGTGCCCCGAAGGCTTCGGGCAGCAGCCTGCCGGTGCCGGCGTCGCGGCAGCAGCAACAGGCCCGCCGCGGCAGCCAGCCCGGCGCACAGGGCGGCAAGCGCCGGCGGCGCCAGGCCGCCTCCCGCCAGGGCAGTCCCCCAGACGAGCACCGCGGCCGGCACCAGCCGCAGGTCGGTCCGGCGCCGGCTCCCCGCCGAACGGCCGGACGGCCGCTGACGTGCACCGGCCTGACCGGCCCGCAGCACCTCACGGATTTGGTGAGCCGTACCGGCCAGGATGGCTCTTGCGGTTGCTGCGGCCTGCGACGGCGTCACCCGCCTGGATGCCGGCTCGGGCGCGGCCGTGTTCGGGGCCATGGATGCGGCCGCGGCGTCCCGCAGGGACTGCCAGCGGCGCGGCTGCGGGTCGGTGGACATGTCAGATCCGCACCAGTGGGAGGAGGGCCGCGAGCAGCTTCGGGCCGACACCTTCCACAGCGTCCAGCTCCTCGACGCTGCGGAAGCTGCCGTGCTGTTTCCGCCAGTCCACGATGCGCTGGGCCAGGACCGGACCGACGCGGGGCAGCGTGGCCAGCTCTTCGACGCCGGCGGTGTTCAGGTTGATTTTCGCCGCCGGGGCCCCGGTGCTACCGGGTCCAGTTCCACCGGGTCCAGTTCCACCTGTTCCAGCGGACGGGACGGCGCCGTCGCCCGCACCTGCGCCGGCCGGGCTTCCACGCTCCGGGACAAGGATTTTCTGGCCGTCCTCGAGGACGGCGGCGAGGTTGAGCCGGTCCAGGTCCGCGGCAGCCGTGCCCCCGCCGGCAGCCATGATGGCTTCGTGGAGCCGGCTTCCGCCCGGCATCTTAATCACACCGGGGCTGGCCACGGCGCCGGCGACGTGCACGACGATCATGCTGCCCGCCGGTGCGCCGGGCACCTCCACGGCGGCCGGGTCCGCCGGGCCTGCCGTCCCGCCGTCGATCGCCGCCTGGCTGCCGGTTCCGACCGGACGAGAACGGCCCGCCGGCTCGGACCCCGGCGGTTCACCGAGGGGCTGGACCCGGGGAGCACCATCGGCCGCCTGCCACCAGAACCAACCGCCCAACAGCACGCAGAGGACCGTGAGCAGCGCCGCGGCACGCCGCCCCGTACGCCATCTGAAGGCCGCACCTGCAGGGCCTCCAGATGCCGCGGGTTCCGCGGCTGCAGCATCCGCCGCAACGCCATCGGGCAGGACGTCATCGAGCAGGGCGTCGTCCGGTGCAGGGCCAAGGCTTGCGACCCAGCGGTGCCGGGCCAGGCCTGTTGCGCTGCCCGATGCGCTGCGGGCTTCGGCTCCCGGATAGTGGCGCGACATGCGTCCCAGCCTAGGATCGCCGCAGGCCCGGCGACAGGAACCGGAACGGCTATGTGGACAGTGGCCCGGTGCCCCTGGAAGTCCCGGCGCTACCGGGCACCGGGGTGCTGCTCTCCCCCACGATCACCACCAACACTCCGAGTCCGGCGTGGGCGGCCAGCACGGCCGGCAAGGAACTGATCTGCGCGGCAGGGCAACCGGGAAGCTGCCGCTCCAGCCGCGAAGCCAGCTGCTCGGCCTCGGTCCGGTTGCCGAAGTGATGCACCGCGATCCTGGCCTCGCCCTGCGGGCGGGACAGGGCATCGGCGGCGGCGACCTCCTCGAGTCTGGCGATGGCCCGCACCGCCGAGCGGACTTTTTCCAGCGGCACCACTTTGCCGCCCTCGACGGCCAGGATGGGTTTGATCGAGAACATGGTGCCCCAGAGCGAGGCGGCAGCACCGATCCTCCCGCCGCGGCGCAGCTGTTCCAGGCTGGGAACGTAGAAGTAAACCCGGGTGCGGTCCAGCCGCTCCCGGGCGTACGCACTGACCTCTTCCGCGCCCCGTCCGTCGGCAGCTGCGACGACGGCGCTCTGCACGCCCATCCCCTGAGCCATCCCGACGGTGCGCGAATCCAGGACTTCCACCGGGATCCCCACCTTGGCCGCGGCGAGCCGCGCGGAGTCCGGGGTACCTGAGAGTTCGGCGGAGATGTGAATGGACACCACGGATTCGAAGCCACGGGCCGCCGCGGCGAGGTACGCCTGTTCGAACTGGCCAGGTGAGGGCCGGGATGTTCGGACCGGGACGCCGCTGGCCAGGGCCACGGCGATGGTGTCGACAATGTCGTCCTCGCCCTCGCCGTAGATCTCGGAGCCCACCATGACAGGCATCGGGACCACCGTCAGGCGCCCGTCGGCAGTGAAGTCGCGCACCCAGTCCGCCGGCAGCGCGGCAGCTGAGTCGGTGACCACCGCCGTCCGCACGGCCGCAGGCACGGCTTCGGCGGCGGCGCCGGGCCGGGTGGTCTGGCGGAGCCGGGTGAGCCGCTCGCGCAGCCACGGCCAGCCCGGGGGCTCACGGTCGGGCACGAAGGCACCTCCTGGAAAGAGTTCCGGCCGCTGGCAGACGCCGGCGGCCGGTAACGAGTGGCCTGTCCGGCTAGGCCGGGACGATGTTGACCAGTTTAGGCGCCCGCACAATCACGGTGCGGAGCCCCCGCCCGTCCAGCGCGCGCTGGACGTTTTCCGAAGCCAGTGCCAGTTCGCGCAACTCATCCTCGGAAATGCCCGGGGAGACCTCAAGCCGGTCGCGCACCTTGCCCTGGACCTGGACGACGGCGGTGACGGTGTCCTGCACCAACAACGCCTCGTCGTGGGCGGGCCAGCCGGCGTTGGCCACCGACGCCGGGTGCCCCAGCACGTTCCACAGGTCCTCCGCGGTATAGGGAGCGAACAGGCTCAGGATGACCGCAACAGCCTCCACGGCCTCGCGGACGGCCGGGTCCGCGCCGCCTCCGCCTGCGTCTATTGTCTTGCGGGTCGCGTTGACCAGTTCCATAAGTTTCGCCACCACCACATTGAACTTGTTGTGGTCCAGCAACGCCGCGGCGTCGGCGATGGTGCGGTGGGTGACCGTGCGGAGCGCACGGTCACCGGAGGCGAAGTCGACGCCGGGTTCACTCGTGACGTCCTGGCCGAGCCGCCAGGCGCGGGCCAGGAACTTCGCGGAGCCGGACGGCGACACGTCGGCCCAGTCGACGTCGTCCTCCGGCGGGGAGGCGAAAATCATGGTCAGCCGCACGGCGTCGACGCCGAACCTGTCCAGCTGCTGGCCCAGGTCCACACCGTTTCCGAGGGACTTGCTCATGGCCTTGCCGCCGTTGAGCACCTGGCCCTGGTTCAGCAGCGCGCGGAACGGTTCGTCGGTTTCGATGAGGCCCAGGTCGTGGATGACCTTGGTGAAGAAGCGGGCGTACAGCAGGTGCAGGATGGCGTGTTCGACGCCGCCGACGTACTGCCCCACCGGCATCCAGTCGTTGACCTTGGCCGGGTCGAACGGACCCTCGGTGTATTGCGGTGAGACGAAGCGCAGGAAGTACCAGGACGAGTCCACGAACGTGTCCATGGTGTCCGTGTCGCGCTTGGCCGGGCCCTGGCAGGCCGGGCATTCCACGTTGACCCACGCCTCGGCGGCGGCCAGCGGGGAGGTGCCCTTCGGGGACAGGTCCTCGCCGCGCAGGTCCTCCGGCAAGGTGACCGGCAACTGGTCGTCCGGGACCGGGACTTCGCCGCAGGCCGGGCAGTGGATGATCGGGATGGGGGTGCCCCAGAAGCGCTGGCGGCTCAGAAGCCAGTCACGCAGGCGGAAGTTCACAAATTTCTCGCCGGTGCCCTGCTGCTCCAGGATTGCGATGGCCGCTGTGATGGCCTCGGCCTTGGGCAGGCCGTTTAGCGCGCCGGAGTTGATCAGGGTTCCCTCGCCGGTGGTCGCCGTGCCGGTGGCGGCCGGGTCCTCGTCGCCGGTGTCCAGGACCGCCCGCACGGGCAGGCCGAAGGTCTTGGCGAAGTCCAGGTCGCGCTGGTCGTGGGCCGGGACTGCCATGATGGCACCGGTGCCGTAGTCGGCCAGTACGTAGTCTGCGGCCCAGACCGGCAGCTTTTCGCCGTTCAGCGGGTTGATCGCGTAACGGCCGGTGAAGACGCCGGTCTTTTCCCGCTCGGTGGCCTGGCGCTCGATTTCGGACAGCGCTTTGACCTGTTCGCGGTAGGCGTCCAGGGCCGGCGCGTGTTCCCCGGTGACCAGGTCGACGGCGAGCGGAGCGTCAGCGGCGACCACGAAGAACGTCGCACCGTACAGGGTGTCCGGACGGGTGGTGAACACGGTGACGTCCTTGGCGGGCTTCCCGCCGTCGGCCTCGATCACGAAGTTGACGTGGGCGCCCTCGGAGCGGCCGATCCAGTTCTTCTGCATGGCGAGGACCCGCTCGGGCCAGTGCCCGCGCAGTTGCTCCATGTCTTCCAGCAGCCGGTCGGCGTAGTCGGTGATCTTGAAGTACCACTGGTTCAGGGACTTCTTGGTCACCGCGGTGCCGCACCGCTCACAGGCGCCGTTGACCACCTGTTCGTTGGCCAGCACGGTCTGGTCCTTGGGGCACCAGTTGACCGGCGAATTCTTGCGGTAGGCCAGGCCGCGCTCGTAGAAGCGCTTGAACAGCCACTGGGTCCAGCGGTAGTACTCGGGATCCGAGGTTTGCAGCCGGCGCGACCAATCGACGGAGATCGCGTAGCGCTTGAAGGAGGCCGCCTGGGTGTCGATGTTGGCGTAGGTCCACTCACTGGGGTGCGCATTGCGCTTGATGGCGGCGTTTTCCGCCGGCAGGCCGAAGGAGTCCCAGCCGATCGGGTGCAGCACGTCGTAGCCCTGCTGGCGCAGGTAACGCGCGACGACGTCGCCCATCGCGAACGCTTCGGCGTGGCCCATGTGGAGGTCTCCGGACGGGTACGGGAACATGTCCAGCACGTAGCGGCGTTCCTTCGAGCCGTCATCCAGGGGCGTGAAGACCTTGAGGTCTTCCCAGACCTGCGGCCATCTGGCCTCCATGGCCGCGAAGCTGTAGGTACCCTCCTCGGGGCCTTCGCTCGCAACGGCTGCTGCTGTTCCGGTCTCTGTCTCCGGCTGAACGCTCACTGCTGGCCTCTTCTGTTCTTTCGATCTTGTCGATCAGGACTGTCCTGCCTGATCCCTCTGGTCCCCTGCTGCAGGCCGGCAAATCTCCCGGACACACAAAAGCCCCTCGACACGGAGGGGCTGCCGCTCGGCAATCCGGGTTTAGTCGGGATGCCGCGCGGCTAGCTAAGCAGGGTGATCGCACGCATAGGACAACTTTAGCGCACCTGCCACTTTGCGAAAATCGCCGCGAGCGGCTGAAGCGATCGGTTCGGACATGCCGAGCTGTTAAGGGGGCCCGGGAGCGGCTTCGGGCGTCCGCGAAGCGGGCGGGGCCCCCTTAACAGCGAAGGCATAGACTCTCCGGGCCTACTTCACGTCCTCGTCGACCCAGCCCATGGACTTGGTGACGGCCTTTTTCCAGAGGCGCATCTGCCGATCGCGCTCACCGGCTTCCATCTTGGGCTCCCAACGCTTGTCCTCGGCCCAATACTTGCCAACCTCCTCGGTGTCCTTCCAGAAACCCACGGCCAGGCCCGCCGCGTAGGCAGCACCCAGTGCGGTGGTCTCCACGATCTTCGGACGGATGACCGGGATGCCGAGGATGTCCGCCTGGAACTGCATCAGCGCGTCGTTGGCGACCATCCCGCCGTCGACCCTCAGGTCTTCCATGTCCACCCCGGAATCGGCGTTGGCGGCGTCCAGGACCTCGCGGGTCTGGAACGCCGTGGCTTCCAGGGCGGCCCGGGCAATGTGCCCCTTGTTGACGAAGCGCGTCAGTCCCACGATGACTCCGCGGGCATCGCTCTGCCAGTAGGGGGCGAACAAACCGGAGAAGGCCGGGACAATGTAGACGCCGCCGTTGTCCTCGACCGTCTTCGCCAGCGTTTCAACCTCGGGTGCGGACGAGATCAGGTTGAGGTTGTCCCGGAGCCATTGGATCAGGGAGCCGGTGACGGCGATGGAGCCTTCCAGGGCGTAGACCGGTTTCGCGTCGCCCACCTTGTAGCAGACGGTGGTCAGCAGACCGTTCTTGGAGTGCACGATCTCCTCACCGGTGTTGACGATCATGAAGTTGCCGGTGCCGTAGGTGTTCTTGGCCCCGCCCTTCGCGAAGGCAGCCTGGCCGAAGGTCGCGGCCTGCTGGTCGCCCAGGATCCCCGCGACAGGAACTTCACGCAGCAACTGCGAGGTATGCACCGTTCCGTAGACCTCGGACGAGGACTTGATCGCGGGCAGCATGGATTTCGGCACACCGAACGCGGCCAGGATCTCCTCATCCCAGCTGAGCGTTTCGAGGTCCATGAACATGGTCCGCGAGGCGTTGGTGACGTCGGTGATGTGCACTCCCCCGTCGGTCCCGCCGGTCAGGTTCCAGGTGACCCAGCTGTCCGTGTTGCCGAAGAGGAGGTCCCCGGCCTCCGCCTTGGCGCGGGCACCGTCCACGTTGTCCAGGATCCACTTGATCTTGGTGCCCGAGAAGTAGGTTGCCAGCGGCAGGCCAACCTTCTGTTTGAACCGCTCCACTCCGCCGTCGGCCGCGAGTTCGTCGACGATTGACTGGGTGCGGGTGTCCTGCCAGACGATGGCGTTGTAGACGGCCTTGCCGGTGGTCTTGTCCCAGACCACCGCCGTCTCCCGCTGGTTGGTGATACCGACAGCGGCAATATCGTGACGCGTGAGGTTCGCCTTGGACAGCGCGGATCCGATCACCTCGCGGGTGTTGTCCCAGATCTCGGCCGGATCGTGTTCCACCCAGCCTGCCTTGGGGAAGATCTGCTCATGCTCCTTCTGCCCGCTGGAGACGATGTTGCCGTCGTGATCGAATACGATTGCGCGGGTGCTCGTGGTTCCCTGGTCGATGGCGATTACATACTGGTTCATGCTGACGTCCTTGTCTGATCGGCCTAGCGGTTGAATTGATGCGATATCGAGCGCTTATCTTGCGGGTTTCGCCGGCTTTCCCGGCCCACCGGCCGGGAGTACTTGCCGGGTTATGAGGCGGCGGCGGTGGCGATGATCGGCACCACTGCTGCGACGATGCCGGCGAGTCCGCCGCCGACCAGCGGTCCGACGACCGGGATCCACGAGTAGCTCCAGTCGGAGGAACCCTTTCCCTTGATCGGCAACAGGGCGTGGGCAATGCGGGGGCCGAGGTCACGGGCCGGGTTGATGGCGTATCCGGTGGGGCCACCGAGGGAGACGCCGATGCCGACAACTAGCAGGGCCACGGCCAGCGGGCCGAGTCCGGAAGGGGTCCCGCCGAAGGTCAGGATGACGAAGACGAGGACAAAGGTGCCGATGATTTCCGTGATCAGGTTCCACGGGGTCGAGCGGATGGCCGGACCGGTTGAGAAAACGCCCAGCTTGCTGGCGGGCTCGGGCTCGATATCGAAGTGCTGCCGGTGTGCCAGCCACATTACGACGGCGCCCAGGAAAGCACCGAGCAGTTCGCCGCCGAAGTAGGTCAGCGTGGAGCCGAAGTCGACCGCGACCCCCGGGGCGTATTCCTTTTTGCCGTTGAGCAGCAGGCCGAGGGTGACGGCCGGGTTCAGGTGCGCGCCCGACTTGGCGGCAACGTAGACGCCGCAGAAGACGGCAATGCCCCATCCCCAGGTGACCATCAGGAACCCGCCGTTGTTGCCCTTGGTGCCTTTGAGCGCGACGTTGGCCACCACGCCACAACCCAGCAGGGTCAGCATGCCGGTGCCGAATACTTCGGACAAGAAAACTATTCCAAGAGACATCTTTGACTCCTCTATTTTCTGTTGTCAGCCCTTCGCGAGTTTGAAGGGCCGTTGGCCCGGCAGTGTTTTTGCGCTGCCGTGCCAGCCACCGCCGGGCCCCCGGAGGGCCCGGCGGTCTTCGTGCCCGGACTAACCCGCCCGGGCACGCAAGCTATCAGGCGACCAGGCTGTCGATCTGGACGCCGTGGAACCGTTGGAGCACCTCCTGGGCGTAGTCGATCTCGGCGGTCCGTACCGCCGTGTCCCAGCCCAGCGGGCCGGACAGGATTTCGGCGACTTCGTTCAGCAGTTCCCCCGTCACGAGCCCGCGGAAAGCGAGCGAGGTGCGGCGGACCAGCACGTCGATCAGATGCCCGAGCTGTTCGTTTTGTGCCATGAATTCGAGTTCCCGCACGCTGAGTTCGTGGGTGGAGTGCAGCAACTGGTCGGGTCCGGCGTCGAGGTAGGACATGACGTCGACGGCGCGCGTGCCGTAGCGGGTGAGCAAGCCGGCGGTCCGGGCCGCGTCACGGCCGGCGCACATGCGCTCCTTGATCCAGCGCTGGACGCCGTCTTCGGTGTCCGGGAAGCCGGCGCCGCCGCCGATGGCGAGTTTCGCCGTGGAAACTTTCCGCCGCAGGCCGAGTTCGGTCAGGACGTCGTTGCTGAGGTGCTCGGCGAGAGCCCGGAACGTGGTCCATTTGCCTCCCACCAGGCTGAGCACTACGCCACTGCCGGCGGCGCGCCGTCCCTCACCGCCGTCGGCTCTGGCGGGGCCTCGGCGCTCGATCCGGTAGTCACGGCTCACGAACCCGGGCTGCGTTGCGTCGTGCCGGGGCAGCGGACGGACCCCGGAGAATGTGTAGACGATCTGGTCCCGGTGCACCGCCACGCCCGGGAAGACATGCCCGATGAGGTCGAAAAAGTAGTCGATTTCGGCGTCCGTGCAGACGGCATCTTCGGTCATATCGGCGTCGACGTCGGTGGTGCCGACCAGCACCCGGTCCCCCATCGGATAGATGAGCACAATCCTGCCGTCCGTATGCTCGAAGAAGATCTCCCGGCCCCCGCATGCCTCGAGCAGCTCCGGGTGGTCCAGCACGATGTGGGAGCCCTTGGTGCCGCCCATGAAAGCCGAGGCGGCGCCCATCGCCTGGTTGGTCAGATCGACCCAGGCGCCGGTGGTGTTGACCACGACGTCGGCGGTGAAATCGAAGACCTCGCCGGTCAGTTCGTCGCGGAGCCGGACAGCCCCGGCATTGCCTCCGGCGGAGGCCGTTGTCGAGACCAGGGAGAGGTAGTTGCTGGCGCGGGCGCCGTTTCCGCCCGCTTCGCCGGCTTTCTCGCCGTCCTGGAGCACGTCCAGGGTGAGCCGTTCCGGGTTGTGGACAGAGGCGTCGAAATAGGTCGCGGCGTACTTGATGCCGGCGTGCAGCCGGGGCAGTTCGGCCAGGGCCCGCTTACGGGCTCGGAACTGGTGGCGCGGCACGGTGCCGCCGTCACGGGAGAAGAAGTCATACATGCTCAGGCCCAGCTTGATCAGGAAGGCGCCGCGCTCGGTGGGCGCACCCTGCTTGTGGGTGAGGAACCGCAGCGGCGCGGCGAGGATGCCGGAGAAGGTGCTGAAGATCGGAATGGTGGTCTGCAACGGTTTCACGTAGTGCGGGGCGATCCGGAGGAGCCGGTTGCGTTCAACCACTGACTCCCGGACGAGGCGGAATTCGCCGTTTTCGAGGTACCTGATGCCGCCGTGGATCATGTGCGAGGATGCGCCGCTGGCGCCCTGGCAGTAGTCGCCCCGTTCAACGAGGGCGACGTCCACGCCCTGCAGGGCCAGATCGCGGAACGTGCCGACTCCGTTGATGCCGCCGCCGATGATTAGCACCTGGGCATGCGGACGGTTCCGCAGCCGCTGCACGGAGGTGCGCGGTGTACTCGACGCCGGATGGCCGGATGAATCCTTGTTTCCCAAAACTGCTCCTTGGGGCTTGGTGCTGCGCGGCGCGCCGCAGGGCACGTCGCCGTTGAAGACTATTCTTTGGACTAATGGAAAATGGAGTCAAGGACTATGCACAAACGTGCAGATCGGAATTCGAATGTCGGCCACCCGCCAGTCAGACGCCCTCCGGGCCGCGCAGCTGTATTACCTTCAAGACCTGACCATGGACGCCATCGCCCGGGAGCTCCGGACCTCCCGTTCTACCGTCTCCCGGCTGCTCTCGGCGGCCCGGGAATCCGGCCTGGTGCAGATCCAGATCCGCAGCCCGCTGGACACCGGCCCGGAGCTCGCGAGCATGATCCGCGCCCAATACAAGGTCGATGTGCATGTCGTCCCGGTCGTGGACACGCTCAACGAGGCCGAGACGCTGGACCGGGTGGCGATGCAGGCAGCCCGCACCATCGGTCCGCTCGTTGACTCGAACGCGATCATTGGGGTGGCGTGGGGTTCCACGCTGAGTGCGGTGAGCAGGCACCTGACCCGAAAGCTCACGCACGACAGCATCATCGTCCAGCTCAACGGCGCCGGAAATATGCAAACTACGGGCATCACCTATGCCTCGGACATTATGCGGCGCTTCGGCAGCGCCTATGGCGCACGGGTGGAGCAGTTCCCGGTGCCGGCGTTCTTCGACCACGCGGCGACCAAGACGGCGATGTGGAATGAGCGCAGCGTTCAGCGCATCCTGCGGCTGCAGTCACGGATGAGCATCGCCATCTTCGGGGTGGGATCGGTCGACGCCGACTACCCCAGCCACGTCTACGCAGGCGGCTACCTGGACGAGGACGACCTGGGCGTGCTGGCCGGTTCCGAGGTCGTGGGCGATGTAGCCACCGTCTTCTTCCGCGCCGACGGCTCATCCGACGGGATCACCCTCAACGAGCGCTCCACCGGGCCGGACCTGGCCCAGCTCCGGCAGGTCCGTCGCCGGATCTGCGTGGTGTCCGGCGCGTCCAAGATCAACGGGCTGCGCGGCGCGCTGGCCGCGGGCCTGGCCACCGACCTGATACTCGATGAGGCCAGCGCCCGACGCCTGGTCAGCACCGGCGGCCTGTCCTGACCGCCGGACTGGGTAGAGTCGTGGCTATGAGAATCTCCCCCCGGCTGACCCTGAACAACGGTGTGATGGTGGATCGGCTCGGGTTCGGGCTCTACAAGGTGCCCCCGGCCGACGCCGCCGGGCTCGTCACCGCGGCGCTGGAGGCCGGCTACCGCCACTTCGACACGGCAGCCATGTACGGGAATGAAACGGGGGTGGGGAAAGCTGTCGGAGCCTTGTCCGCCTTTGACGGCTCCGCGGGCGGCTCCGGCGAACTGCACCGGGCCCTCGCCAGGGAGGACCTCTTCGTGACCACAAAGCTCTGGAACGACGACCAGGGCTACGACGCCACGCTGCGCGCCTTCGACGCTTCCATTTCCAGGCTAGGCCTCGCCTACGTGGACCTGTACCTGATCCACTGGCCCTGCGCGAAGCGCGGCCTGTTCACCGAAAGCTACCGCGCCCTTGAGACGTTGTACCGCGAAGGCCGGGTCCGCGCCATCGGCGTTTCCAACTTCCAGCCCGCACACCTGGAGCGCCTGCTCCAGAGCGCCGAAGTGGTGCCCGCCGTCAACCAGATCGAGTTGCACCCCTGGCTGCAGCAGGCGGAACTAAGGGCGCTGCACGCCTCCCTGGGCATCACCACGGAGGCCTGGAGCCCGCTGGGACGCGGGCAGGTGCTGCAAGATCCGGTCGTACTGGAGCTCTCCGCGGCGCACCGCCGGAGCGCGGCGCAGATCATCCTGCGCTGGCACCTGGAAGTGGGCAACGTCGTCATACCCAAGGCCAGCTCGTCCGGCCGGATCCGTGAGAACCACGACATCTTCGGTTTCAGCCTCGGCACCGCGGGCCTGGACGCACTCGCGGGCCTGGAGCGGGGATTCCGCACCGGCTCCAACCCCGACAACGTCAACTAGGATCCGAGCGAATGGAACACGTGGCCACCGAGTCCTCACCCTTGCCGCCCCTGCTCAGCCCGGAGATGGAAACCCGCAGCAGCTCCGCCACGGTGGACTTGGGCGGCACCCGCGTCGCCTACTGGAGCTACGAGCCCGTCCGGGAGACCCCGGCGACCCGGACCATCCTGGTGATCCACGGCTTCCGCGGCGACCACCACGGTCTGTTGCGTGTAGTCGACCAGCTGCCCGAAATGCGCCTGATCATGCCGGATCTGCCCGGGTTCGGCGTCTCCGGCGCCTTCCCGCCCGGCGGTCACAGCGTCAACGGCTACAGCCGGTTCGTCGGTGACTTCATGGCCGCCCTCGGGCTGGGACCGGACACCGTGCTGCTGGGCCACTCCTTCGGTTCGATCATCGCCAGCCACTTCGTGGCGGACCATCCCTGCGCGGTCACCGAACTGATCCTGATCAACCCCATCGCGGCGCCCGCCCTAGAGGGCCCCAAGGGACTCATGACCAAGGCCGCGGTGCTCTATTACGAGGCGGCGGCCCGGCTGCCGCGCGGCATCGGCAACGCCCTCCTGCGCAACCAACTGATTGTCCGGGTCATGAGCGAGGCCATGGCCAAAACCAGGGACAAGGCACTGCGGCGGTTCGTCCACGCCCAGCACAGCGCCTACTTCTCCGCGTTCGCGGACCGGGACAGCCTCCTCGAAGCTTTCAAGGCCTCGGTCAGCAGCAACGTCACCGAGGTGGCGGCGAGGCTCGCGCTGCCCGTACTGCTCGTAGCCGGCGAGAAAGACGAAATCGCCACGCTGCCGGACCAGCACAAGCTCCTGCCGCTGTTGCCGGACGGAACCCTCGAAGTCATTCCCGGCGTCGGGCACCTGATCCACTACGAAACCCCGGCACCCGCCGCGGGCTTCATCCGACGCTTCCTGGAGGGCCACGCCGCGTGAAAATACTGATTGACGCCCGTTTCACCAGGCTCGACCATCACGACGGCATCAGCCGCTACGGTTCGAGCCTGATCGCCGCCGCCGCCAAAATCGCGGACGTCTCGATGCTGATCAGCGATACACGCCAGCTGGCCCTGCTGCCCGACGTGCCCTATACCCTGATCAACAGCCCACTCTCACCGGCGGAGTTATTTGTAGCGGCCAAAGTCAACCGGCTCGGCGCCGACGTCGTGGTCTGCCCGATGCAGACCATGGGCAGCTGGGGCCGCAATTACGCCCTGGTCCTGACCCTGCACGACTTGATCTACTACGAGCACCCGGCCCCGCCCTGGTTCCTTCCGGCCCCGGTCCGCGTGCTCTGGAGGCTTTACCACAAGGCGTTCTGGCCGCAGCGGGTGCTGCTGAACCGCGCCGACGTCGTCGCAACAATCAGCTCCACCACCGAGTCGCTGATCGCAAAGTACCGGCTCACGAAGCGTCCGGTGCGGATCGTCGGCAATGCCCCGCAGCCGGGGCTCACACCTCGGGATCCCGGGGCCGGCGCGGACAAGACGGTGCTCTACATGGGCTCCTTCATGCCGTATAAGAATGTGGAGACCATGGTCAAGGGCATGGCGGAGTTGCCGGAGATGACCCTGCACCTGCTGAGCCGGATCACGCCCGGGCGCCGGGCGGAGCTGGCGGCGCTGGCCCCGGCAGGCGCCAACATCGTGTTCCATAACGGTGTGACGGATGCCGAGTACGAGGAGCTGCTGGCCCGCACTACGGCCCTGGTGAGCCTCTCAAAAGCGGAGGGCTATGGCCTGCCGCTCGTGGAGGCGATGTCGCACGGCACTCCGGTCATCGCCAGCGACATTCCGATCTTCCGCGAGGTTGGCGGCGACGCGGTCAGCTATGTGGACCCGGACTCGCCGTCGGCGTTTGCCGATGCCGTGCGCGGTCTCGAGGACCCGGCGCTGTGGAAGCAACGGTCCGGCCGGGCCGTGCAGCGCGCCGCCGAGTTCAGCTGGGACGCCTCCGCGCAACGCTTGCTGCAAGTCGGGCAGGAGGCCGTGGCTCTGCGCGCCCGCAAAACTCGCTAGAGCCATTCGGCGCCGTGGTTGCCACCAGGCTCAACTCCGCTGCACCGCCCCAATGGAAAATCCCGGAATCAGACGGCCGGCGAGGCGCTCAGGCACGTTGCAACCAGCAGTCCTCCGGAAAGGTTTCCTCGGGGGTCGCTACCCAGTTTGGATCGTCCACGTCCGATGCCGTCAGTGGGTGCGCGGCCGTGAACAGGTACCAATCGGGGAAGGGGTCCTCGGGCAGTTCGGGGTCCGGTCCTGGGCCGGCTGGCGGGCCTAGGTCCGGGGGCGGTTCCGGTTCTGGGTCGCGGCCGGGGTCCACTGGCCGGCCAGGGACCGTTCCTGTGGCGGCAGCCGGAAAACGTTGCGGCCAGTGGGGTGGTTCCCAGTCCTGGTGTTCGCTGGGGTAACAACGTCCTGACGGGGAGGTCCAGCCGGGCGGGTGGTTCTTGCTGGCCGCGGTGGGGGTCCAGGCGGTGGTGTGTTTGAGGCGGTGGTGTTTGCGGCAGGGCTGACCGAGGTTGGCGATGCCGGTGGTGCCGCCGTCGGCCCAGGCCAGGAGGTGGTCGGCGTCGTTGTCCAGGGAGGGGTTGTGGCAGCCCGGGAACGGGCATTTGCCGTCGCGGAGGCGGAGCCAGTGCCGCAGGGCTTTGGTGAGCCGGTAGCTGGTCCGGCCGATTTCCAGCGGCGCCCCGTCGCGGGGGTCGGTCAGGACCCGGTAAAAGGAGTCAGCCCCGTCGGCGACCAAGGCCCGGGCCATCGACGGCGGAATCGGACCGTACCCGTCGAGGACGGCAGGTTCGTCGGTGGCACCGAGCAGGGATAGGACCGGGACGGTGACCAACACCTGCGCCCGCGGAACCGGCACGCCCTCCCCAAGGGACCCGGCGCCGGTGCCGGTGCGGACCGTACCGGTGGTGAGGAGCCAGGTGGCGGTGATGTCGGCGCGGAGCTGGGTCAGGGTCCGGGCCTCGGCCGGGCCCTGTAGGGTCCGGGCGGCGGTGGTGGTCCGCTCCCAGATCCCCGCCGCCGTGGCGGCCGGGAGGTAGGCCGAGAGCCAGGCCATGCCGTCCCGGTCCGGGGCGTACTCGACCCGCCGGTCACCGGCGCTCCTGGTGTGGCGGGTTTCGATGCTGACGGGGTGGTGGCGTTCGCGCCAGGTGCGGGCCTTGGCCCGGAACCGGCCCGGCACCAGCTCCCCGGCCGGGCAGCCGCGGGCCGGGGTCGCCGCACCGGGGTCCAGGAAGTGCGCCTCCAGCCCGGCCGCCCCGGCCGGGTCCAGGCCGGAGGTTTCATCGACCATGATCCGGGCGTGCTGCCAGGAAATTTCCCCGGCCTGCAGGGCGGCCAGGGTCAGCGGCAGCGCCGTCGTCAACGCCAGGGATTCGCAGATCAGGGCGCTGGCGGTCCGTTCGCTGACGGTCAGGACGCAGGCGACCTCGGCGACCACGGCCATCTCCTGGCCGGTGCGTTCCTGCGCGGAGACTGCCGGGGCCGCCAGTGCCTCGGCCGCCTGCACGTAATCCGCGGTCACCCGGACCTTCAACGCGGCCGCCCCGGCCGCCCACCGCTCCAGCCCGGCCAGGACGTCCAGACACACGTCCGCCCTGGCACGCAACGGATCAAAGTCCCGCAGCGGATCCGTGTCGGAGGGCTCATCGAGGTCACAGTCCGCGCCCGCTTCGGTGTCGGCGAGGGCAGCCAGTGCGGCGGCGGACTCGGCGAGGGCCGCCAGGGCCTCCCGGGTTTCCGCGCTCAAAGCCGCTCCGCTTTTCATGCTCCCAGCCTATGGCCGGGCACCGACAATTTAGACCAGCCAGCCCAGCCGCTCACGCGGCATGCCGGACACACCCGACGGGGGTCAGCTTGGCCACGACCGGTCCCGGCGAACGAAGCAAGCGCACCAGCGGCGGCAGACGCGGCGAGGGCCGCCAGGGCCTCCCGGGTTTCCGCACTAAAAGCCGCACCGCTTTTCATGCTCCCAGCCTATGACCGGGCACCGACAATTTAGACCAGCCAGCCCAGCCGCTTACGCGGCATCCCGGACACACCCGACGGGGGTCAGCTTGGCCACGACCGGTCCCGGCGAACGAAGCAAGCGCACCAGCGGCGGCGGACGCGGCGAGGGCCGCCAGGGCCTCCGGTTACGTCCCGTGGAGTGGTGTAGATCTCCGCAGTTGCGCGTTGCTCCGGCGACGTAGTGAGCCATCGTGCGATGGTCAGTGAGTACCGATCAA
>NZ_JBEPNK010000016.1:0-93223 GCF_040546245.1 Arthrobacter sp. UYEF3 | reverse complement strand
GCAGCGAGGCCGGGAATCCGCCATGCCCGAAACCAAGAACCGCGGCCGCCCCTGACAAACAGTCAGGACCAACCGCGGATCGGTGGATCAAGGCTTAGCCACGCGGGCTCTGCCCTCCGCGTCATACGTGCCGATCCCCGTCCCGTCCGGCTCGCGCGCGCTCTGGTCGGACAGGCTGTCCGGGGCATCCAGTAGCCAAAACGTAGCCCGTACCCGACGGCGGCCGGCGTGCAGGCCAAATAGTCGGCACATGGGGACTCCTTGGTTTGCTGGCTAGTGGTGGAAGGCCTGAGTTTTCCCGTCGGCGGGCATCGGCGCGGTGAGTGCGTCCAGATAGGCGACCGCCTTCTTCAAGTCGGCCAGGAAACTGGAGGCGAGGTCGTGTGTGAAGCCGTTACGAACGACAATCCTTTGCACGGTGATCTCACTGAGCCCGTCAGGCAGCGGGTAGGCAGGTACGAGCCATCCGTTCATCCGCAGTCGTTCGGAAAGGTGGTGAAGGTTCCAGTTTTTGGTGTGGCCGTCGGTGAGTTGCCATGCGAAGACCGGGATGTCAGATCCGTCGCTCCACAGGGTGAAGGAGTCCATCGCCCCGATTTCCCCGGATAAGTAGAGCGCAACGTCCCGGGATGTTGCCTGGACCGCCTTGTAACCGGCGAATCCGAGCCGGAGGAAAAGATAGTACTGCAGCAGAACCTGGGCGCCGGGCCGGGAAAAGTTCAATGCGAAGGTCGGCATGTCCCCACCGAGGTAGCTGACGTGGAAGATCAGGTCATCCGGGAGCGCCTCCGTGTCCCTCCAGAGGACCCAGCCGAGGCCGGGGTACACCAATCCGTATTTGTGGCCCGACGTATTGATCGAGGCCACGCGGGGGAGCCGGAAGTCCCAGACTGTGTCCGGTTGCAGGAAGGGGGCAATCATGGCCCCGGAGGCGCCGTCCACGTGGATCGGAATGTCCAGGCCGCGGCGTGCCTGGACATCGTCCAGGGCAGCCGAGATTTTGTCGACAGGTTCATACACGCCCGTGTAGGTCACTCCCATGATGGCGACGACGCCGATGGTGTTCTCATCTACATAGGCGTCCAGGCCGTGGCCGTCAAGCATCTGGTGTTCCTTCGAGACCGGAACGTAGCGGGCTTCCACGTCCCAGTAGTTGCAGAACTTTTCCCAGCACACCTGCACGGCGGAGCTGAGCACCAAGTTGGGTTTGTCCGCAGGGAGGCCGGCTGCGCGCCTGGCGTGCTGCCATCGGCGCTTCAATGCGAGTCCGCCCAACATGCAGGCCTCGGAGGAACCGATCGTGGAGGTGCCGATGGCGATGGCGGGCTCGGGCGCGTTCCAGAGGTCCGCGAGCATCCGCCAGCACCGCGTCTCGATCAGCGCCGTCTGCGGGTATTCGTCCTTGTCGATCATGTTCTTATCAAACGTCTCAGCGTAAAGTGCCGACGCCTCAGGTTCCATCCAGGTTCCCACGAACGTGGCCAGATTCAGCCGGGAGTTCCCGTCCAGCATCGCCTCGTCGTGGACAACCTGATAGGCGGTCGAGGGCAGGGACTCGCCGTCGGGAATCGTAAAGCGCGGGAAAACAGTGGATTCCCCCGGCCGGCTGAACAAAGGGTTCAGCTCAACTGCGGTGTCGGGTTCATGCCTCGATGTCCGGTGTGATCTGCTGATGTCTGGCTCCTTAGAAGTCGCCGCGTCGACGACACGGACCGCCCAAGCCCACGCTACCTTGGGTACGCTCTAATTCATGAGCCCCATACCCGTCATCATCGCCATCGACGGGCGCTCCGGCGCAGGTAAGACAACACTGGCCATCGAACTCGCTGCCCGGCTCCGCGAACACCACGTGGTCTCGCTGTTCCACCTCGAGGACATCTACCCCGGCTGGAACGGCCTGGCAACGGGGATCGAACGCTACGTTGCCACCGTGCTTGCGCCGCTGCGCCGCGGCGAGCCTGCCCGCTGGGTCAGCTGGGATTGGGAACGGCACTACGACGGCGCCAGCCGCCTCACCCAGCCGGCCGAAATTGTTCTGGTGGAGGGGGTGGGTGCCGCCGCCGCGGCCGCCGCGCCCTTCCTGGACGCCGTGATCTGGGCCGACTCCCCCGACCAGGACCGCCGCACCCGTGCCCTGGCCCGCGACGGCGAGACCTACGAACCGTACTGGGAGCAGTGGGCCGGGCAGGAAGACGAGTGGCTGGCCATCGACGACGTGGCCGCCCGGGCCGACGTGCGGCTGCTCAACCTCGCCGACGGGGCCGCACCGGCGGAGGTCCTGCAGGCGCTCCAGTACCTGCCGGCCCTCGCCCGTGTTCTGCTGCCCGAGCTTTCGAGCCGCCGCGGGCTGCAGCTCCGGGCTGAGCGGATCGACGCCGCGCCGGAAGCCGCCCGGCTCTTCGAGGCGCTCTGCGGCAGCTCCCTGAACGCGGTGTGGCTTGATTCCTCCCTGACCGAGGACCAGGCAACCGGTGGCGCAGTCCACGCCGGCGGCGCCGCCGAACGCAGCCGCTTCAGCATCCTGGCGGACGACGGCGGCAGCTACGGCCAGTCCGTGCGGCACCGTTCCGGCCGGACCTGGGTGAGCGTCGGCAACGCCACCGTAAAAACCGAGGGCACGTTCTTCCGCTGGCTGGACGGCGCCTGGGGTGGCGCCGACCTGCGCGCCCCCGAAGGCTATTCCTGCGAGTTCACCCTTGGCTGGTTGGGTTACCTCGGCTACGAACTCAAGCGCGAAACCGGCGGCAGCGACGTCGCCTCCCCCACCCCGGATGCGTGCCTGATCTTCGCCGGCCGCGCCGTCGTCCTGGACCACCTGGAAGGCGCGGTCTGGCTGCTGACCCTGGACACTCCGGAGGCCGGGGACTGGCTGGCCGCAGCCCGCGCCGCCGTCGCGGCAGCGGACGGGAGCCGCAATCCGGGCGGCGGCGGCGTTGGGCTGCCTGCGGAAGGCACCACCGCGCCGGACTTCAGCGCGCGGGACACCGAGGCCGCCTACAAGGCCAAGATCGCCGCAGCGCAGCACGAAATCACCGAGGGCAACAGCTACGAGGTCTGTCTCACGACGGCGTTGACGGCCACCGCGGTGTTCGGGCAGCTCGATCCGTGGCAGGCGTATCTGGCGCTGCGGCGGAGCAATCCGGCGCCGTTCGCCAGCTTCCTGCGCCTGGCGGAGGTTACCGTGGCCAGCACCTCGCCGGAGCGCTTCCTGCGGATCGGGGCCGACGGCGCGATGCGGGCCGAACCGATCAAGGGCACCCGGCCGAGGGACGCGGACGCCGCCCGGGACGGACTGCTGCGCCGCGAGCTGGAATCCTCGCCCAAGGACCGGGCCGAGAACATCATGATCGTGGACCTGCTGCGCAACGACCTCAGCCACTTTGCGGTACCCGGCTCCGTCTCGGTCAGCCGGCTGTGTGCCATCGAAAGCTATGCCACGGTCCACCAGATGGTCAGCACTATCGACGCGCAGCTCCGGCCCGGGATGCCGCGGGCCGAGGCCGTGGCGGCCTGCTTCCCGGCCGGCTCGATGACCGGCGCACCCAAGGTCAGCACCATGGCGATCCTGGACCGGCTGGAGGCCGCACCGCGCGGCGTCTATTCCGGGGCCATCGGCTATTTCTCACTCAACGGCGCAACCGACCTCGCGGTGGCGATCCGGACTCTTGTCGTGGCCCCCGGCACGGACGGCGGCTCAGCCCTGAGCCTCGGCGTCGGCGGGGCCATCACCGCCGACTCCTCGCCGCATGAGGAGTACGAGGAGATCCGGACCAAGGCCTTCGGAGTGCTCTCCACGCTCGGCGCGGGTTTCCCGCAAGGCTAGTGCCGGGCCACCGGGCTACTGCAGGGTGGAGGTCAGCCGAGCGACGTTGTCCACATATTTAACGCCGATCGGCCGCTTCATCCAGTCCTCAAGCGTCAGTTCGCGCGATATGCCGCGGTAGGTGTCCTCCACGGCGCGCAGTCTCTGCACAATGTCCTCGCCCAGCAGCATCACGGAGACCTCCAGGTTGAGCGAGAACGAGCGCATGTCCATGTTGCTCGAGCCCAGCACAGCCACCTTGTCATCCACCGTGAAGTGCTTCGCGTGCAGCACAGACGGGGCCTTATAGAGGTGGATCCGCACGCCGGCTTCCAGCAGCGCCTCATAGTAGGACTGCTGGGCGTGGTGGACCAGGAACTGGTCGCCTTTTTCCGAGACGAACAGCTCGACGTCGACGCCCCGCTGGGCCGCCGTCGTTACCGCATAGAGCAGCGAGTCGTCCGGGACGAAGTACGGGCTGCAGATCGAGAGCTTGTGCTGCGCGGAGTAGATCAACGTGTTGAACAGGCGCAGGTTGTTCTCGGTGCTGAAACCGGGGCCGCTGGGTACCACCTGCGCGGTGACCTGGCCCGGCGCGGATTCGGGCTGATGGGCCAACTGGTGCTCCAGCGACTCGTCGGTCTCGCTGAGCCAGTCGGTGGCGAACACCACGTTCAGCGTGGTGACAATCGGGCCGCGCATGCAGGCCATCAGCTCAACCCACTCCCGGCCCACCTTGCGGTGCCGCGGGTTGTTATAGGACGGTTCGATCAGGTTCTGCGAGCCGGTGAAGGCCACCTCGCCGTCGATCACCATGATCTTGCGGTGGTTGCGCAGGTCCGGCCGCCGCCACTGGCCGTGCACGGGGCGAAGCGGAAGCATGGGCCGCCAGCAGATCTTGCTGGCCTTGAGCCGCGAGATCAGCTTGCGGTAGCCCTTGATCCGCAGCGTGCCGAGGTGGTCGAACAGGATCCGGACTTCGACGCCGCGCTCGGCGGCCTCCTCGAGGGCAGTCAGCAGCTCGTCAGTGATGTGGTCTGAACTCATGATGTAGAACTCGGCGTTGATGAAGGACTTGGCTTCCCGGGCCGCGGCAGCCATCGCCTGGATGGAATCCGGGTAGCCCGGCAGCAGCTCCACCCTGTTGCCGTCCACCATCGGCAGCGAGCCGAGGGTCTTATTCAGTTCCGCGGCCGAGGACACCCATTCAGGTCCGTCGTACCGGCTTTCGGCCGCGGCCAGTTCGGAGGTGACGGCCCGGACCCGGGTGTTCACCGCATGTTGTTGCGCGCGGCGGCGGCGTGAAAGCCGGAAATTGCCGAACAGCAGGAACAGGGCCAGGCCCAGCACCGGGACGAAGAAGATGCCCAGCAGCCACGCCATCGCGGTGGTGGGGCGACGGTTACCCGGGATGATACCCAGGGCCAGCACCCGGATGGCGAGGTCGATGAGGGTCAGGATCAGGACCACCCAGGACGGGAGTGTCTCCACCAGCGAAAATGGCCACAGCACAGGCAAACCCCTTCAGGTTCCGGACCCGCGGACAGTTCCGGAACGGGCAACCCGGAAATCCTATCCCGGTGCGCCGCACTAAGCTGAAGGCATGACTTCCTCCGCCTCTGTTCCGGCCCCCAAAACGGTGCTGGTGTTCCTTGATCCCGGCTTTGAGAACGGCCGCATCGCCGACTCCTCCAAGCCCCAGCTGATGGCGACGGACCAGGGCGCGACCCGCGGCGACGGCGTTTTTGAGTCGCTACTGGCCGTAAGTGGAACGCCGCGCAAGCTGGCGGCCCATCTGAACCGGCTGGCCGGTTCCGCCCGCGCCTTGGAACTGGACGTCCCGGCCGAGGACGCCTGGCGCCGCGCCATCGGGACCGCCATCAGCGAGTTCCGCGGGCAGGCCGGCGTCTCCGGTAACGACTCCCGCGAGCCGGACGAGGTGGTGGTGAAGCTGCTCGCCACCCGCGGCGTCGAGGGTGCCGGCACGCCGAGCTGCTGGGTGCAGGCCTCCCCGCCGCCCGCCGCCGGCCGCCGGCAGCGCGAGACCGGCATCGACGTCATCCTGCTGGACCGCGGTTATGACAGCGAGGTGGGTGAACGCGCGCCGTGGCTGCTACTCGGCGCCAAAACACTGTCCTACGCGGTCAATATGGCGGCGTTGCGGTACGCCCACCACCAGGGCGCGGATGACGTCATCTTCACCTCCGCCGACGGCCGGGTCCTGGAGGGACCGACGTCGACGGTGCTGCTGGCGCACCTGGAGACCAGCGACGACGGCGCGGGCGGAGTCCGCACCGTGCGCCGGCTGATCACCCCGCAGCTGGACAGCGGGATCCTCCCGGGTACCTCGCAGGGCGCGCTGTTCACCGCGGCCAAGGCCGCCGGGTGGGAGCTGGGCTACGGCCCGCTGGTACCCGCCGACCTGTACGACGCCGACGCCGTCTGGCTCATCTCGAGTATCCGGCTGCTCGCGCCGGTGAACCACATCGACGGCAAGGAGATCGGCACCCCCGAGCTCCGCCGCCAGCTCACCGCCGAGCTCAACGAACTGTTCGCCACGGTCGGGTAGCCGCAGCGGCCGCGGCAGTCCCCCTAAGCCGGAACGGCCACGGCTTCGCGGACCAGCTCGGCGGAGAGGTCGGCGGTCAGGTCGTCGACGACCTGACCGTAGAGCAGGGCGCCCTTGGCCGCGCTGGACCCGGCAGCGGAGGAGAGGCAACCGGTGGCCGGCGTCCGCTTCGGCACCACGGGGAGCCGGTCGAAGCGCGGCAGGACGGCGGCAGGACCGTCAACCAACCGGCCCATGGCAACCCTTCCAGGTTCAAGGTGCAGCATGAGCGAGGTTTCCAGGACCCCGCCGTGCTCGATGTCCCAGCCCGGGAAGCCGTCGGGGTAGACCCGGCCCAGCGTGTCCTGGCTGACAAAGTCCCAGTAGGACAGCAGCAGCACGCTCTGCTCGGCCCCGGGCCCGATCCTCAGGTCCTCCAGGGCCAAGTCGATTCCCTCGTACAGGAACTGGTAGTTCTCGAAGTGGCCGTTGACGAAGACCACGTGCAGGACGCCCTGGTTGAGGAAGGACTTGGCTAGGTTGCGTGCCACCTTGATGAGGCTTTCGCCGTCCAGGCTGGTGGTACCGGAGAGGTGGTTGCCGCCGCCGGACTTCTGCTGGGACTTGTACCCGTAGGCAATAGGCTGTGCCACAAGGGCGCCCAGTCGGCGGGCCACCCCCTCCGCGAAGCGCGAGGACAGAATCGTGTCCGTGCCGAGCGGCAGGTGCGGTCCATGCTGCTCCAGGGACCCGACGGGGATGAGGACGATCGCTTCTCCGGAGGCCAAGGCTTCGCGGTAGGCAAAGGCGTCCAGGTCTTCCAGAAATACTGACTTGTCCATGCTGGTGGTGCTCCTCAGGAAGTGCGGCGTGTAAAGGGCGGCGGCCAGGGGCCGCCGCCCCTTTAGGTATCTCAGGCGCTGATGATGTTGTGTTCGGGGCCGAAGGGGAACTTGGTGATGTTTTCCGCGCCGTCCTCGCCGACGACCAGGATGTCGTGTTCGCGGTAGCCGCCGGCGCCGGGCTGGCCGTCCAGGACGGTGATCATGGGCTCCATCGAGACCACCATGCCCGGTTCCAGTACGGTGTCGATGTCCTCGCGGAGCTCGAGTCCGGCTTCGCGGCCGTAGTAGTGGCTCAGGACGCCGAAGGAGTGGCCGTAGCCGAACGTGCGGTTGGCGAGCAGACCGTGGCCGACGTAGATCTCGTTGAGTTCGGCGGCGATGTCCTTGCAGACGGCTCCGGGCTTGATGAGTTCCAGGCCGCGGCGGTGGACTTCGACGTTGATGTTCCACAGCTCCAGGGAGCGGGCGTCGGGTTCGCCGAAGAACAGGGTGCGTTCCAGGGCCGTGTAGTAGCCGGAGGTCATCGGGAAGCAGTTCAGCGACAGGATGTCGTGTTCCTGGAGCTTGCGGGTGGTGGCCCAGTTGTGGGCGCCGTCGGTGTTGATACCCGACTGGAACCAGACCCAGGTGTCCCGGATCTCTGAATCCGGGAACGTCCGCGCGATTTCGTGGACCATGGCTTCGGTGCCGATCAGGGCAACCTCGTATTCGGTGATGCCGGCGGTGATGGCGTTGCGGATGGCCTCCCCGCCCAGGTCGCCGATGCCCGCACCGTGCTTGATGACGTCGATTTCTTCGGCGGACTTGATCATCCGCTGGCGCATGGCTGCCTGGGCGACGTCCACCAGGGTGGCCGAGGCAAAGGCCGCCTGGATCTTGTTGCGGTTGTCCAGCGGGAGCGAGTCGTCTTCGACGCCGAGCCGGCGGGGGCTGATGCCGCGGGTCCGCAGGGCCTCCTGGATGGCGAAGATGTAGTTGTCCCGGCGCCAGTCCGTGTAGACGACGTTCTCGCCGTAGCTGCGCCGCCAGGGCATGCCGGCGTCGATGTTGGCGGTGACGGTCACGGTGTCGTCCTTGGTGACCACCATGGCGTAGGAGCGGCCGAAGTAGGTGAAGAGGAAGTCGGAGTAGTACTTGATGGAGTGGTAGCTGGTCAGGACGACGGCGTCGAGGTCCTTCTCTGCCATGATGCGGCGCAGCCCGGACAGCCGGAGCTCAAACTCGGCATCGGAGAAGGTCAGTTTTTCCTTCTGTCCGTTGTGCAGGACCTTCAGGCGCTCCAGCTCGGAGATGGAGGAGGCAAGGGCGGTGGTGGAGAGGGTCACTGGTATTCCTTTGCGTGTTGATGGTGAAAAGTTTGTGCGCGTTTCTAGGGCAGGCGGGCCGGCTATCAAGGCAGGCGGGCCGGCTATCAAGGCAGGCGGGCAGGCTCCGGCTCGTGGAGCTTTTCTTCTGTGGCGTCGCCGTGCTCTGCGAGCACCGCGTCGTCCTCCAGGTCGAGGCGGATGCCGAGGGGCACGCCGGCCCGGATCCGCGACCGGAAGCGCGGGTAGCCGAGGGCGAAATAGATGGCTGACGAGGTCACGGTCCCGGCCAGCCACGAAAGATCGATGCCGCCCATGGCCGTGGCGATCGGGCCCTGCAGGGCCGGAACTCCGCCGTACATGAACATCCAGGTCATGACGATGCCGGCGAAGAAGGCGATGAACGCCGAGGGGTTGATTGCCTTCAGGGTGGTCTTCTTCGAATCAAGGAACAGGTAGGAGAAGTCCTTGTGGTGCCGCTCGAAAATGAAGTAGTGGACGGCCATGATGCCTCCCCAGGTGGCCACCCAGGCCACGATGGCGCCGAGCCAGGAGTCAAGGATCATCGCGAAGTCCTCGGCGAACATGAAGCCGATGACAGCGAACATTGACAGGATTCCCACGATGATCGACAGTTTGCGCCGGGAGATTTTGACATCCAGGGCCTGGAAGGCGACGCCGAACGTGTACAGGTTGATGATATTGGTGGCGATGGGGCCGTGGATGACCAGCAGGATGACCGGGATGGCCAGGCTGCCGAAGTTGGAGACAATCAGCTGGCCTGGATCCGCCTGTCCGTTCTTGGTGGCGAGGCTGGCGCCGAGGATGCCGAGCCAGACAACGGGCAGGAACTGGCCCAGGACGCTGACCAGGAACAGCTTGGACGGCTTGACTTTGCGGCTGACAAAGCGGGAGTAGTCGGGAGCGTAGGTAAACCAGCCGATTCCCCAGCCGATGCCGATGACGGTCATGATGCCGGACATCGCGGCGAGGCGCGGCATCCCCTCGAGGACTGCGCCGGCAGGCCCGGCGTAGCTCCAGTTGATGTCCAGCTGCGTCCAGGCAACGATGGACATGCCCACCAGGACCAGGATGGTGGGCGGCATGGTGATCCGCTCGAACTTGGAGATGGCGCGGTAGCCGCGGTAGCAGATGGCCACCTGGACGGTCATGATGACGGCGGCGACGACGATGCGCACCAGGATGTTTTGCTGGCTGGGGTCAACCCAGCCGATCATGCCAAAAAGTGCCAGAATCAGGTCCAGGATGACCCAGGTGTTCACGGCTGACCAGCCGATGGCGATGGTCGCCTGGATGGCGGCCGGCAGGTAGGCCCCGCGGCGGCCGAAGGCGCCCCGGGCGAGCAACATACCGGTCGCACCGGTCCGCTGGCCGAGGATGACGAAGAAGCCGAAGCCAGCCATGCCGATGAGGTTGCCTACGATCAGGACCAGCAGGGTGTCGCCCAGACCCAGGCCCAGCTGGATACCGAGGGCCCCGAGGATCCAGTTGATGGGGGCTACGTTGGCGCCCGCCCAGATCCAGAACTGGCCGGAAAGTTTTGTGGTCCGTGCGGATTCCGGGATGGGCTGCAGGACGTCTTCTACTTCGACGGTCGCCTCTTCGGGAGACCGTGGCTGAGCTAGGTTCATGCGCGTCTCGATTCACTACGTTGTGATGCAGAACGGAAGGTTCTTTCAGCCTATTGGTGACGCAGGCCACAAACTAGATGCTTTTTGATTACACTAAATTGATATCAGGTGACGAAACGTCGCCCGCTGACCGTTTGGATACCATGATCACGCTTGCAGAAGTCCTCGATTCCCAGCCGTTGTCCGCAGCGGACCCGGTGGTGCGCAGCAGCGTGCCCGGCACCCTGGAACGTGTTGTCCGCTGGGTTCACTCAAGCGAAGTGTTGGAGATTGCCCCCCTTCTGCGCGGAGGGGAGCTGCTGCTCTCCGGCGGGGAAGCGTTGCTTGCCCTGCCCGCGCAGGAGCAGCAGGACTACATCCGCAGCCTGGCGGGACGGAATATTGCGGCCCTGGCCCTGCAGACGGCGGGCCAGGGTGCACCGATGTCGGAATGGCTCATTGCCGCGGCCAACCAGTACGGGCTGCCCCTGATTGACCTGCGCGCGGTAGTGCCCTTTGTCGACGTCGCCGAGGCAGTAAACCGCAGGGTGGTCAACGAGCAGGCCGCCGCCCACGTAGTGGTCGACGACGCCTCCCGACGGATTGCCCGCCAGATCACGGACAGGGGCCCGAACCTCCCGGTCATCCTCGAGATGCTGGCCACGACCTTGGACGCGGAGGTATCGCTGACGGCGCCGGATGGATCACCGCTCGGCCGCGCCGGCAGTGCTTTCGGCGACGTCGGTGCCGCCGGCCCGGCCGGTCCGGGCAAAGACGAAGGATGCCAAGCCGTGGCCGGTATCGTCGTCGGCGGCCAACTGGCCGCCCAGCTGACGCTCCGTTCCGCGTCGCAGGATCCCTTCCTGCTTGAGCTTGCTGCCGACAGGCTCTCCGGCATCCTTGCTCTGGCCCTCGCACAGGCTTTCCGTCCGACGCCGGCCCAGGTCGCCGACGCGCGCCTGCTGGAATCGGTGATCGAGGGCGGCGACGACGCGACCATCCGGCAGCTCTGGCTACAGGCCGGACTTCAGCCAGGCCAGGCCGCGGTGGTGGCGGTCTTCCGGACGTCGGGCCGGGACGCCAACTTCTCCGCCGTCGAACGCGCACTGCGTCTGGCGGGAGTTAACGTCAAGTCCCACCAGCGGGACGGCGAGCGGGCGGTATTGTGCGCCGTGGCCCGCAAAGACGCCCACGCGGCGCGTGACGCGCTGCTCCGGACAGCGCGGTCCGCTGTTGACGGCTCCGAAGCCTACGCGGCCTTTGGCCCCACCGTGGCCGATGGGCTCCGCGCCCATGATTCCTACGTTGAGGCGCAGGAGACAATCCGGCTCGGGGCGCCGGCCGCGGGCGAGGTACTCGATGCCATGGACTTTCTGGGCCAGCGCATCCTGGATTCTGTGCCCGATCCCGGCTTCTTGGACTCCTACGTGGAATCGAGCCTGGCGGAAGTGCTGGATTGGGACCGCAAACACGGCACCGCCCTGCTGGGAACCCTGCTGTGCTGGCTCGACTCGGGATGCAACACGACGGCGTCGGCCCTCACCTTGAACGTTGAACGGCAGACGATGCACAAGCGGCTAAACAAGATCCAGGCCCTGCTGGGCGGGGACCCGCGAACCTCCGGCCGGCTGCTGACCCTCCACATCGTCGCGGCTGCCGCCGCGTCGCCCGCCCCGCGCCCGGCCCGGCTGGCACCCTAGGCCCGCCGCCTAGAGCACTCGGCGGATGGTTTTCTCGAAGCTGGTGACGTGCTCAAAGGCCAGTTCCGCGGCCCGTTCGGCTTCACCGTCGGTGCCACCGCCCGCTACGTCGACGCGGAACTCGACGAAGGGCCCATCCTCTCCCAGCAGGTGGTGGAGGTAAACCACACCTTCGGCCCCGACGAACGGGTGGCGGCCGGGCGGGACACGGAAGTGCAAAGCGCTATCCGATGCGGTCCGCTGGCACTGCGAAGGCCGCGTCATACTGCAGGGCAGGAGGACAGTGGTGCCGCGCTAGTCCCAGTGCCCAGGCGCGGAGCCTACCAGGTACCCGGCACGGCGCACCCGCCGGGTTAGGTCCGACCGCACGTCCGCTGTGTCTTCCCGGAACGGCCCGGCGTCCTCGAGCACGGACCGGCGATAGGCCCGGATGTTAAGCGCCGCCTTCCGAGTCAGCAGCCGGTCCAGCTTGACCGGCCACCGGTCACCGCAGACCGCACCGGTGCGCCAGTCACCGAAGCCTTGGAGCATCCGTTTGACGGTGTGCCGGGAAAGGACGCCCTTCGCGTCGACAAGCATCACAACCTCGCCCGCGGCGTGCCGCAGGCCCAGGTTCAAGGCAGCGGCCGTGCCGGCGTGGGCCTGGCCGAGGACCTTGATCCGGAGATCGGCCCCGGCAAGGCCGCGCATCAGTTCGGCAGTGGTGTCGGTGGAGCCGTCATCGACCAGCACCACTTCGTAGCGGTCGTAGCTGGTCAGCTGGATGGACCGCACGCAGTCCTCGATAACGCCCGCCTCGTTGAAGGCCGCGACGATGATCGACACCGCGGGCCATTCGTCCAGCAGGGTGGGCTCCCCGCGGCGGCGCAGGGCGCCGCGGATCTCAAACCACAGCGACATGGGCATACGCCGCCGGAGCCTGCCGGAAGGATCCCGGATTGAAGGAGGGCAGCGCGAAGGATGCCAGGACGGCGTCGAGCAGCTCCGGGACGAGCCCGCTGTTGGCGCCGAACCGGGCGTTGACTTCGAGCACCACCGGGGTCCCGTCCGCACGGCGCCGGACAACGACGTCGACCGGGCCGGTCAGCCCCAGCACGCGGACCGCGGCCAGCGCCGCATTCCCCGCGTCGATGGCTTCCCCCGCCTCGACCCTGCGGGCAGCCGACGCATTGCCGGCGATCCCGTGGGCCATTTCCGTTTTTTCGACCACAATGACGAACGGCGGCGCGGCGTTGTGCGCCGGTGTTCCGAAAACCATCGGACCGTACTCGGTTCCCGGAATAAATTCCTGCACGATCTGGCCGGTCGGCAGGTGGTGCCAGTCCACTTCCCCGCTGCCGTCGACGAAAATCGCACCGCGCCAGCCCCCGGCGGTTCGGGGCCTGACAACCACCGGGCCGCCCAGGGCTTCCATGGCGGCGTCCGCGCTGGCGAAGTCCCGCGGAACCCCGAACCGGGGGACGGGCACACCGGCCGACTGCAACTGCCAGGCGGTATACAGCTTGTCGCCGGCGAGCGCCACCGGCCCAGGGTCGCCGATGACGACGCGGACGTCGGGGCCGAACCCGGCCCGGGCGGCCGCCAACTGCGGCAGTTCCTCGCCGACGGTGGGAATGACGAGGTTGACGTCTTCGACGGCCACCAGCCGACGGAGCGCCGGGACCATCTCCGGGTCCGATGCCTCGGGTACGCGGACCACGGTGACGCCCGCGCCTTCCGGAAGCTCACGGATGTCGGTACCCAGGACCGGAACACCCCGCGCTTTGAGCTGGGTCGTGATGGCCTGTCCCGCCGGCCCGCCGGCGCCCGTGACGAGCGCGCGGGGCTTCACAGCGGGTCCTGTTGGTGAATAGTGACCATAAAAATCCAATTCCTTCGTTGAAGTTCCGGCCGCCCCAGTGCTGCACCGGACAAAACTGGTGGATGGACTTGTCCCCTCAGTAAAAATGAGAGACCTATCGGATAGCCCGAGTAGGGGCTACCCGAATATGCGCCTTGGGCCCCCACACGCGGTTCAGGTACTACTGAGCTGCCCGGGCCTGTGTCCCGGAATGCCGCGGGCCCCGTGCCACGTGACCTCACATGACGACGGCGGCGGTGGCTGCCGCCGTCGTCGGTGTTAGATTTTTTGTGAGTAATGAGCCCCGGCGCCAAGCCCTGACTTGCCGGGCGGCAACCCTCCCTTTCGCGGCGGGGTGCCTCAGGTGAAAACTCGGCAATCGACCATTCGAGCTGCAAGCGTGAAGTAAGGAGTTCCGTCATGCCTGACGCGTCCGCACCCGCTGTGCCCGGCACAGCCCCCGCCCCTGCCGTGCCCCGAGCGGCCGCCGGAGAACGACTGGCCTACCGCCTGTTCACCGGTCCCGATGACCGCAGCTTCTGCGAGCGCGTTTCGGCCGCGCTGGCCGAGGGCTATGTCCTGCACGGCAGCCCCGCCGCAACTTTCGACGGCAGCGCCGTGATCGTTGCCCAGGCCGTGGTGCTGCCGGCAGCAATCGCCGGCGCCGACGGCGAGTGCCGCGCATGAGCTACGCCGCAGACCTGACCCCGCAGGAGGCCTGGGCCAAACTTGGCGCCGGCGCCACGCTGGTGGACGTTCGCACCAAGGCGGAATGGGAACAGGTCGGCGTACCGGTCACCACATCGGCCACCGACAGCCGGCGGGATCCGCTGTTCGTCCAGTGGAACCTCGCCGGAGGAACCCCCAACCCGCAGTTCCTGGCGCAGCTTCGAGAGCAGGCACCCGCACCCGACGCCGAACTCGTCTTCCTGTGCCGCTCCGGCGTGCGCTCGGTCGCCGCCGCGAACGCCGCTGCCGCGGCCGGCTACACCGCTTACAACGTGCTGGAGGGCTTCGAGGGCGAACCTGACCGGTCCGGGGCCCGCACCGTGAACGGCTGGAAAAACCGTGGCCTCCCCACCAGCGGTGGAAGCACGAAATGAGTTTTAATCCCGATGCCCTGAGCTGGAGCCCCGAAACCCAGGCCGTCCGCGGCGGCCTCGACCGTACCGGGTTCCAGGAGACAACCGAGCCGGTCTTCCTGAACTCCGGCTTCGTCTACGAATCCGCCGCCGCCGCGGAGCGGGCCTTCAGCGGCGAGGACGAACGCTTCGTCTACTCCCGCTACGGCAACCCCTCCGTAGCCACCTTCCAGGAACGGCTCCGACTGTTGGAAGGGACCGAGGCATGCTTCGCCACCGCGTCGGGCATGTCCGCGGTATTCACCGCCCTTGGGGCGCTGCTGGCCGCGGGCGACCGCGTCGTCGCCGCCCGGTCACTGTTCGGCTCCTGCTTCGTCATCCTCAATGAGATCCTGCCGCGCTGGGGGGTGGAGGCTATCTTTGTGGACGGCCCGGACCTTGAGCAGTGGCGGTCGGCGCTGGCGGTGCCAACGACGGCGGTGTTTTTCGAGTCGCCGTCGAACCCGATGCAGGAAATCGTGGACATCGCGGCCGTGAGCGAACTGGCGCACGCCGCCGGCGCCACCGTAGTGGTCGACAACGTCTTCGCCACCCCGTTGCTGCAGCGCTGCGGCGAGCTGGGCGCGGATGTGATCGTGTACTCCGGAACCAAACACATCGACGGTCAGGGCCGGGTTCTCGGCGGCGCGATCCTGGGCAGCAAGGAGTTCATCGAGGGCCCGGTCAAGCAGCTCATGCGCCACACCGGCCCCGCGCTCTCCGCCTTCAACGCGTGGGTGCTGAGCAAAGGCCTGGAGACCATGGCGCTGCGGGTCAACCATTCCTCGGCCTCCGCGCTGCGGCTTGCCCAATGGCTTGAGGAGCAGCCGGCCGTGGGCTGGGTGAGGTACCCGCTGTTGGCCTCGCACCCGCAGTACGAACTGGCCGCCCGGCAAATGAAAGCCGGCGGCACCGTGCTCACGTTTGAGCTTGCGCCCCCGGCCGGGCGTTCGGCGAAGGAAGCCGCCTTCGCGCTGCTGGATGCATTGCGGATCATCGATATCTCCAATAACCTCGGTGATTCCAAGTCGCTGATCACCCATCCGGCCACCACGACGCACCGTGCGATGGGGCCGGTGGGGCGGGCCGCGATCGGGCTGAGCGACGGCGTCGTACGTCTCTCGGTGGGCCTGGAGGATGTCGAGGACCTGATCCGTGACCTCCGGCAGTCGCTCGAGCAGGTCTAACTCAAGCCCGCCTAGCCTCGGCGCACCCGCGACAGCACGGGGGCCGGTTCCGCGGCCGCTTCGGCGTCCGCGCCGTGCAGGGTAACGCGCACGGCATGGGCGACGACGGCGGCCAGCCCGGCATCGTCGGCGGGGTTGTCCAGCCCGGATGCACGGAGTGCCTGGCGCTGCAGCTGCGAACCCGTTCCGTTGGCCAGGACCCGGTCCACGCCGCCCCGCGCCAGCTCCAGTTCCCCCTGCTCCGCGAGGACGGGCGCCAGGAAGTCCAACAGCGCGTAAAGCACTTCGTCCGCCGGCGCCGGGCGGAAGCTGCCGAAATCCAGCAACTTGCCGCGCAATCCGCAATTGCTAGCCTGCCAGGCGGCCATCTTCAGCAGCACCGTCGGCACCGGGGCGGGATCCACGCCGTCGCGCCACTCCCTGCTGGCGGACTCCACGAGGGCGCGCACCAGCACAGCGATCAGCGCCGCATCTTCAGCACGCAGGCAGACATCCGCGACCCGGACCTCCAGGGTGGGGTGATAGCGGGCCAGGCGGGCGTCGAAATAGACCATGCCTTCGTCAAAGAGCACCCCGGTCTCCAGCAGCCGGGAGACGACACGCCGGTACATGGCAAGGCTCCCGAAGATCATGGAGGGTCCAGCCGCCGGCCAGCGGTTCCACGCCTGCGTGCGGTAACTTTCGAAGCCGGTCACCGCACCGTTCCAGAACGGCGAGTTGGCGCTGATTGCGATCAACACCGCCAGTTTGTCCCGAATCCGATCCAGGACGGCCACACCCTCCTCCGGGGAATCGATGCCGGTGTGGACGTGGAAACCGCAGGTCAGTTGCTCCCGCACGGTGAGGCCGAAGCGTTGCTGCATGGTGGCATACCGCGGCTTGGGCGTGGTGTGGGTGGCGGACGCCCGGGGCGACGTGGCCAGCGCCGCAACTCTGGCGCCGAGGACGCGGGCGGCCTGGTCCGCAAAGGCGCGGGACTGCCGGATCTGTTGGAGCAGCCCGCCGTAATCCAGGCACGGCGCCGTCTGGGTCTCAATCTGCTCCAGCTTGAGCTCAAGACTGAAGCTCGACTCTTCGTGGGCCGGTTCCGCTGCGGCAGGAGCGGGCTTCAGACTCCGCAGCAATGCATCGGCCAGCGCCAGCGGGACCCCGGTGGCGGGGTCCACGATCAGCAACTCCTCCTCGACGCCAAAGGTGCGCATGCACCTATTGTCCTCAGCACCCGTCCCGGCGCGCTACCCCGGCGGTCAGACGGTTCAGTCCTGGAAATACTCGATCTTGGCGCCGATGGTGTTGAGCCGCTCGGCCAAGTCCTCGTAGCCGCGCTCGATCACGTAGATGTTGCGCAGCTCGGAGACGCCCCGCGCGGCGAGCATGGCCAGCAGCAGGCACGCGGCCGGGCGCAGGGCCGGCGGGCAGCCCACTTCCGCGGCCCGCCACTTGGTGGGCCCATTGACGTAGATCCGGTGCGGATCCAGGAGCTGGACCTGGGCGCCGAGCTTGTTCAGCTCAGTCAGGTAGATGGCCCGGTTCTCGTACACCCAGTCGTGGATCATCGTCTGGCCCTGCGCGTTCGCGGCGATGACGGCGAAAAACGGCAGGTTGTCGATGTTCAGGCCGGGGAACGGCATCGGGTGGATCTTGTCCTCCGGAGCCCGCAGCTCCGAGGGCTTGGTGGTGACGTCCACCAGCCTGGTCCGGCCATTACGGGCGACATATTCCGCCGAAACCTCCAGCTGCTGTCCCATTTGCTCGAGTGTCGCCAGTTCGATCTCCATGAACTCGATCGGGACCCGGCGGATCGTGACTTCCGAGTTAGTCACGATCCCGGCGGTAATCAGGCTCATCGCCTCGATCGGGTCCTCGGACGGGAAATACTCGATATCGGCGTCGATCGACGGGCGTCCGACGATTTTCAGCGTCGTGGTGCCCACTCCGTCGATCTGCACGCCCAGCATCTGCAGGTAGAAGCAGAGGTCCTGGACCATGTAGTTGGGGCTGGCGTTGCGGATTACCGTGCTGCCGCGGCGGTGGGCTGCAGCCATGATGGCGTTCTCCGTCACGGTATCGCCCCGCTCGCTCAGCACAAAGGTCCGGTCCCGGCCGTCCGACCGCGGCGCCTGGACGCTGTAGAAACCGGACTTCGCCTCGACGCTGAGGCCAAACTGCCGCAGCGCCTGCATGTGCGGCTCCACGGTGCGTGTGCCGAGGTCGCAGCCGCCGGCGTAGGGCAACCGGTATTGGCTGGACTCATCGAGCAGCGGTCCCAGGAGCATGATGACGCTCCGGGTCCGGCGCGCGGCTTCGACGTCAATCGAGTCGAGGTCCAGGACTGCGGGGCGGCGGATCTGCAGGTCATTCGCGTTGAGCCAGGTGCATTCGACGCCGATGCTGGTCAGCACCTCGACGATCCGGTTGACCTCCTCGATCCGCGCCAGCCTCCGCAGCACGGTGGTGCCGCGGTTGATGAGGCTGGCGCACAGCAGGGCGACGCCGGCGTTCTTGCTGCTGTTGACGTCCACCGCGCCGGAGAGCGTACGTCCGCCCTCCACCCGGAGGTGGGTCATCTGCGGTCGTCCGACCTCGACGATGCTGCGGCCGACGATCGCTTCGAGCCGGTGGATCATTTTAAGGCTCAGGTTCTGCTTGCCTTGCTCCATCCGGGCGATGGCGCTCTGGCTGGTTCCCAGCTCGGCGGCCAGCCGTCCCTGGGTCCAGCCCTTCTCGCCCCGGGCATCCCGGAGCGCGGCGCCCACGTGTTCAGCAGTCTGTTGGGTCATATCCAATAAATATCACGAATGTGCTATCCGACCCTTTAAGGGCGCGCGATTTGCAGTGAAACTCACAAAATACTCATCCCATGCGATATGTTACCCCGTGCGACTCCGGCGTTGGCCCTACTGCTGCCCGAGGAACACAATGTTCCAGGTCCCGGCGCCGACGGCCGCGGCCACCGCTGTGCCGGCGATCAGCAGGCCGCCAAGCACCACCCAGACGTCCAGCCGGCTGAACGTCGCTTTCCGTGCCCAGGTCCGTTGCGCGCCGCCGAAGCCGCGCGCTTCCATGGTCACCGCGAGCCGGGACGCGCGCCGGACCGCCTGGACCAGCAGCCCGAAACTTTGCCCCAGCGTGGCCCTCAGCCTCTGCACCGGACTACCGTGCGAGCCCACGCCGCGGGCACGCCGGGCCATGCCGATGGTCTGCCACTCCTCGGCCATGAGTCCCACCAGCCGCATCGCGGCGAGTGTTCCCAGCACGAAGCGGTGCGGCAGCTTCGCCTGTTGCGCCAACGCATCGGCCAGATCCGTCGGGTCGGTGCAGCTCATCAGCAGGACCGCGGGCAGTGCGATCGCGAGGCCGCGCAGCAGGAACCCCAGCCCGAGCTGCAGCGAGCCTTCGCTGATGGACCAAACGCCGACGTCGAGCAGTATCCTTCCGTGGTCCGCCGCCAGGATCGCGGTACTCCAGCCGCCCACGGCCGCCGCCAGGATGAGCGGCCAGCCGCGCTGCCAGAGCAGGGCCAGGGTCAGGCCGGCGAGCGGGAACAGCAGGAGTTCGAAGGCCAGCGCCACGGATGCCGACACCCAGTCAATGGACAGCGCCAGCGCCAGGGTGATGAGCAGGACTCCGGAGAACTTGGCCAGCGGGTTGGCGCGGGTCAGCAGCGAGTCGTTTCCGCGCACGGTCAGGGCGTCCCTCATAGCGCCTTCACCCCGGGCGCCGTGCGGCCGGGGCGTCCCGGTTGCCGGGCGCCGAGGTTCAGCTCGGCGCCGCCCAGGACCTGGCTGAATTCCGCGTCGTGGGTCACCGAAACCACGGCCGTCCCGGCGTCGAGCAGCTCGGAAAGGAACGAGGCCAGCTCAGCCCAGGTGTTGGCATCCTGGCCGAACGTCGGTTCATCCAGCACCAGCACTTGCGGATGGGCGGCGAGCACGGTGGCCACCGACAGCCGCCGCTTTTCGCCGCCGGAGAGCGTGTACGGGTTGGCGTCCACGAGGCCGGTCAGCCGAAGGCGTTCCAGCAGTTCGTCCACCCGGTCTTCGCCGCGGCCGAGCTGGCGGGGTCCAAACGTCAGTTCGTCCAGCACCCGGCCGGTGACGAACTGGTGCTCGGGTTCCTGGAAGACCGTGCCGATCCTGGCGATCAGCTGCTGGGCCTTCCACCGGTACGGATCGATGCCAGCGCCCGCACTGAGCTCCGTCGTTGCGGACACCGAACCCGCGACCGGTGCCAGCAGGCCGGCCAGGGTCAGTGCGAAGGCCGACTTCCCGGAACCGTTGGGGCCGGTGATGGTCAGCGCCTGCCCGTCCCGGACCTGGGCCGTGATTCCGGACTGCACCGGTGCGGGCGGCACCGTGCGGAAGCCCCGCAGGAGACCGGTGCGGCGGGGGCGTTCGCGGGAAACGGCCAAATCCTCGGCGGCCAGCAGCAGTTGGGCGGCCGCGTTGGTCCCACCTCCGGCTCCCCCGCGGCGGGCGCGCGTGGCCGGCACGTAGCCGGGCACCCAGACCCCTGCGGTGATGAGTACCTCCCGCGCCTGCTCCAGGACCCGGTCCGGGGTACCGTCCAGCAGCACGGCCGGCTCCGTGCCGGACCCGGGCTGCAGCACCACGATCCGGTCCACGAGGTCTTTCCAGACGGCCACGCGGTGCTCCACCACCACCAAGGTGGCCCCGGTCTTGTCCAGGCAGCGTCCCACAGCGTCGCGGACCTCGAGAACGCCGGCCGGGTCGAGATTGGCCGTCGGCTCGTCCAACAGCAGCAGCCCTGGTCGCATCGCGAGGATCCCGGCGAGTGCCAGCCGCTGCTTCTGGCCGCCGGAGAGTGCCGACGTCGGGTGCTGAAGCGAAAGGCCGGCCAGTCCGACGTCGTCGAGCGCTTCCGCCACCCGCCGCCAAATGTCCGCCGGAGGCACGGAGAGGTTTTCGGCCCCGAAGGCGACGTCGTCCCCGACCCGCGACAGAACCACCTGGGTTTCCGGGTCCTGCTGCATCAGCCCCGCCCGGCCGCGCCCCGCCCGGGGCGCGGCGCCGTCGATTAGCAGGCTGCCGGTCTCGTCGGAATCCTCGGCGTCCGCGGAGCCGGCGGCAGTATCACCTGCGGCGCTGTTGTCGCCCAGCACCCCGGCCAGGGCGTGCAACAGTGTGGACTTGCCGGCGCCGGAGGGGCCCAGCAGCAACACCCGCTCGCCCGGTCGGATGTCCAGGTCCAGCCCGCTGACCGCGGGCCGGGACCGGCCGGCATGCCGCCAGCCCCAGCCGCGGGCGGTGACCGCAGCCGGCCGCGCGGCGTCTAAAGAATTCATGCGCGTGCGGGCTTCAGGAGAACACGGGTTCCGATGCCGCTTTGCGGGAAGCGAACGACGCAAGCACGCCGGTTCTGGCCAGGCCGCGAGTGGCCAGCCAGGACAGCCCACCGGCGATCACGGCCCCGGAGATGCTGCAGAAGACGATGTAAGCGAGCTTGTCACCGGCTTCATAGGCGATGTTCCAGCCCCAGGGCAGGAAGGAGTCGTTCAGGCCGCAGAACAGGCCGGCCCCGGCGCCGGCCAGCAGGGCCACCGGCAGGTTGAACTTCTTGTAGAGGAAGGCGGCGAAGATGAGTTCGGCGCCGAGACCCTGCAGGATGCCGGAGATGAGCACCGTCGTGCCGTACTGCGAGCCCATGATCAACTCGCCGGTGGCCGCCACCGCTTCGCAGAACAGCGCCGCGCCCGGCTTACGGACCACCAGCATGCCCAGCAGCGCCGGAATCATCCAGCCGCCGGCGTAAAGCCCGGTCAGCGGCGGGTAGACGGCGTTGACCGGGACTGAGATTAGGTTGGCACCTTGATCCCAGGCCCAGAAGATCACGCCGCCGGCAACAGCGATCAATGCCGCCAGCACAATGTCGACCACACGCCAGCTGTGCTTGCCGGTGGTCAGTGTCTGCTTCGCAGATATATCAGTCATTTTGTCCTCCTGAGGTACAGGAGGGGAGGGTGTTCCGGCCGTGCCGCGGCTTTCGCCACGGGTGCCGGGCACCCCGAGAACTCGACTCCCTTGCGCCGGTACTAACCGGATCAGGTTCGAGGGTCTGCGGCTGTCCGCACTCTCAGCGCCCGCCTGCGGTTCCCTGGACTGCTCCAGCGATGCCGACGGCGGCGCTCCCCTGTCGTATTTAAAATCACCCTTGTGGGCTTGCTCAGTTTACACCCGGGCGCCGTCTAAGGCGTCCGGCTCAGATGAATCCGCGGGCAGCGGCCCCGGAGACGTGAGAGCCGACTCAAAAGTTCCTTCCCCCGATGCCGACCCGGATTCTTCCCAACCCCAGACGCCCGGGTCCCTGGCCGCGCTCATCGGACCGTCGCTGCTGGTGGGCATTCGGGGCCGCAGGCACTGCCACGGTGTCGGGGCTGCCGCAGAAAGCAGACCATGAGCCGGTGGTCGAGGCCTGGGCCGAAATCCTCTGCCGTTCGGTAATGCCCCGACGCTGGACCCGGGCCGGGGTGGGGCCGCGGTGGCGGTCAGCGCCCTGGGCCCGCCCCGCAGCCAGGAACGCTACGCTAGGGTCAGCCCTGTTTTCTCCCGCAAGGAGCATGAAGTATGAACATCATCATCAAACTGCTTGGCACCGGCATCAGCCTGCTCGCCGGTTTCGTCGGCACGAAGGTGGTCGACACCGTCTGGGAAAAGGCCACGGGCAACAAGCCTCCCAAGGGCCACGACGACGACGTTCCCACCACGCTGCGCTCGGCACTGACCTTCGCCTTGATCTCGGCCTCGGTCAGCGCCGTCATCCAGGTCCTCGCCAACCGCGGCACGCAGCGCGCGGTCACCCGCTTCGCCCAAACCCAAGACGTGGTGTAGTTCGCGTCGTTTAGCGCGCTGCGCCCCTGGGCGCGTCAGCTACTTCTAGTCGCCGGTGAAGCCGTCTTTGCCGGCGGCTTGTTGAACCACGGCCTCCAGCTCGTCGGAGCTGAGCAGTTCCGGATGGAGGTGCTTGGTCCGGTAGCCGGCCCGGCCCACCATGTGGGCCGAGACCGGAACCGTCAGCAGCTGGAAAATCCATGCCACCACCAGCACCGGCCACACCCACCACGTCCGCAGCTGGAGCCCCACCGCGCAGAGCAGCAGGAAAAGCCCTAGCACCTGGGGTTTGGTCGCGGCGTGCATCCGGGTCATTAGGTCCGGGAACCGGAGCAGGCCAATCGCAGCGCCGAGCGACATCAGCGCCCCGACCACCATGAACACGGCCGAGACGGAGTCGATCACGGTGTCGGCGGGGGTCGTTTCAGGACTCATGGGGTTGCCTCCTCCGGTCTGCGACGAAGCGGGCCACGGTCACCGAACCGACGAAGCCGATGAGTGAGATGGCCACCAGCAGCATCAGGTTGTTCAGGTGCCGATTAACGGCCATATCGATGCACAGCGCCGCGCCCAGGATGGCCAGCAGCACATCGGCGGCGAGCACACGGTCCAGCAGCGAGGGACCCCGGGCGATGCGGATGATCGCGCCGCCCGCGGCGAGGGAGAGGACGACCGCGGTGACGGTCAGGACGAGCGGCATCATGCGCCCACCTCCTGCTTCAGGGCGGACAGTTCGGCCCGGCTGCCCATGATCCGGATCAGCCCGGCTTCGGTGTCGCGGACCTCCTTGCGAAGCTTGGCCGCGTCCTCGGCATCACGGACGTTGATGCCGTGGATGTACAGCGTGGACGTGGATCGGTCCACTTCCACCACCAGGGACCCCGGGATCAGCGAGATGACATGCCCGGTAGCTGTCACCAGCAGGTCGGAGTGGCTCCGGAGCGGGACGGCGACGACCGCGCTGATCACCCGCGGCCCGCGGACCACCGCTAGGAACAGGACCTGACAGCTGGCCGCCACCACCTTGGCCAGGAACACCACGGCGAAACGTGCGGCGCGCAACACGTTGAAGCGGCCGCCCAGTTCCACCGGCGGCAGGTAGAACAGCCGTGCCACCGCCACCGCAATCAGGACGCCGAAGAGCAGGTTGCCGGCGCTGAAGTCCTGCCAGAGGGCGCCCCAGACGATGACGAGCCAGGCCAGCAGGGGCAGTTCCTGGCGCAGTGAGATCCTCTTCCGCGTCATCTCTTGCCCTCCTGCGGCACCGGCTGGGCGATCGCCGGGACCGGCGCGTCGTCGCCCAGGACGGCCTGGATGTAGGAGGTCCGGCCCAGCATCTCCTCGGCGGACTGCCCGGACACGCGGAAGAGCGGTCCGGCGAAGACCGTCAGCGCCACCCCGAACAGCACCAGGCCCAGGGTGGAACCCACCATGGTCCGCGGCAGCAGGGTCACGCGCTTCCCCGCGCGGACGCCGTCGGCCGAGCCGCCGGTGTCCGCGCCATCGGGGGCGGCGAGCAGCACGGGGTCGGGGTGTTCCGCGTCCTCAGGCGTGCGCCAGAAGGCCCGGTTCCAGACCCGGGCGATGGCCAGCAAGGTCAGCAGGCTGGTCAGCACGCCGCCCGCCACCAAGGCGTAGGCCAGCGGCGTACCGAGCGCGACGCCGGCCTGCAACAGGCCCAGCTTGCCTAGGAAGCCGGATAACGGTGGGATGCCGGCCAGGTTCATGGCCGGCACGAAGAACAACACGGCCAGCAGTGGCGAGAGCTTGGCGAGGCCGGCGATCCGGTCTACCGAGGAACTCCCGGCGCGGCGCTCGATCAGGCCGGTCACGAGGAACAGGCTGGTCTGGATGGTGATGTGGTGGGCCACGTAGAACACCGCGGCCCCCAGCCCCGCCACGGATGACATCGCCAGGCCGAACACCATGTAACCGATGTGGCTGACCAGGGTGAAGGACAGCAGCCGCTTAATATCGCTCTGCGCCAGGGCGCCGAGGATCCCCACCACCATGGTCAACAGCGCCGCGACCATCAGCGGGGTATTAAAGGAGTCGCCGGGGAAGAGCAGCGTCTCGGTGCGGACTATCGCGTAGACGCCCACCTTGGTGAGCAGGCCGGCGAACACGGCGGTGACGGGTGCCGGCGCCGTCGGATAGGAGTCCGGTAGCCAGAAACTCAGCGGGAACACGGCGGCCTTGATGCCGAACGCCACGAGCAGCAGCACGTGCAACAGGTTCCGGGTGCCTTCGTCGAGCCCGGCCAGCTTGATCGCCAGGTCTGCCATGTTGATGGTCCCGGTGGCGCCGTAGATCATGGCGATCGCGAGCAGGAAGAGCACCGAGGACACCACGGATACCACCACGTAAGTCACACCGGCGCGGATCCGGGGGCCGGTCCCGCCGAGGGTCATCAGCACATAACTGGCGGTCAGCAGGATCTCAAAGCCCACATAGAGATTGAAAAGATCGCCGGAGAGGAAGGCGTTGGACACCCCCGCCACGAGGATCAGGTAGGTGGGATGGAAGATCGACACGGGGGCGTCGCTGTCGCCGTCGGCCATGCCCTGGCCGGACGCATAAATCAGCACGGCCAGGCTGACCACCGAGGACACCACCAGCATGAGCGACGAGAACTGGTCCACCACCATCACGATGCCCCAGGGCGGAAGCCAGCCGCCGATGCTCACCGCCGCCGTGCCGCCCTCCCAGACGGAGGCCAGCAGCCAGCATTCCAGCAGCAGAGTCAGCGAGAGAATCGCAATGCTGACGGTCCGTTGTGCCTGGGAATGCCGGATCAGCAGGAAGGCAAGGGCGGCACCCAGGATGGGGAGGACGACGGCGAGCGGGGCGAAGCTGGCGATGTTCACTAGGACCCTCCTTCCTGGTCGGGGCTGGCGTTGCGGGAACCGGGTCGTTCCTCGGCGGCGGCGTCCGCTGCCGGAATCCGGCGGGCACCGGCCAGCACGGTGTCCTCGGCGTCGGCGCCGGCCACGAGCGGGAACTCCGAGGTCTCCACCGGGATTTCGGCGTCGTCCTCGGCGTCAAAACTGGGGGTCTCGGCCACGCGGCGGTCCTCGGCGTCGTCCTGGATTTCGTCTTGCCGGGCCAGCACCCAGGTGCGGTAGATAATGCTCAGCATGAAGGCCGTGACGGCGAAGGAGATCACGATCGAGGTCAGGATCAGCGCCTGCGGGAGCGGGTCGTTGTAGTCCCCGGCCGCCATGTCCTTGTTGAAGAACGGGGCGAGGCCCGCGTAGCCGCCGGTGGTGAGGATGAGCAAATTGGTGGCGTTGGTCAGCAGCATCAGGCCGAGCAGGACCCGGGTGAGGCTGCGCTCCAGGAGCAGGTAGATGCCGCTGGCGTACAGGGCGCCCATGACCGTCAGCAGGGTCAGATTGACGCTCATGCGCTCCCCTTCGCGGTGGATTCGGCGGGCAGTCCGCCGGCGTGAGGCCCGGCGGCCGGTTGTGCGACCGGTACTTCGGCGGGTTCTTCGCGTTCTTCGAGGTTCTCGTCGATTTCCGCACCGAGGCTGCGCAGCACGTCCAGGGCGAGGCCGACGACGACGATATAGACGCCGATGTCGAAGATGGTGGAGGTTACGAACTTGATGTCGCCGAAGACCGGCAGCCAGAGCTCGATCACCGCGCTTTGGAAGACCTGGCCGCCCAGCAGCAGGGGCGCCAATCCGGACGCCGCGGCAGTCGCAAGCCCGATTCCCAGCAAGGCGCCGGCGCTGACCGGGGTCGCTTCACGCAGTTCGAAGCGGCCCCCGGCGAGGTAACGGACGGCGAGCGCCAGGCCGGCCAGGAGGCCGCCGGCGAAACCCCCGCCGGGAAGGTTATGGCCGGCGAGCAGCAGGTAGACGGAGAAGACAATCATGGTGTGGAAGATCAGCCGGGCGACGACTTCAAAGATGATCGAGCGGCGCTCCGGGGCCAGCGTTCGGCCGGCCACGAGCCACGCGTCCCGGGTGGATGCCGCAAAACGCCGGCTCATGGCCAGCGCCGCGCGGTCCCGGGTGTGGGCAGTCACCGGCACCCGGCGTCCCACGGTCCCCGCCGCCACGGACGAGGACGGTCGGATGCGGTCGCCGCGGCCGCGGACGAAGATCAAGCTGGCGACGCCGGTGGCCGCGAGCGCCAGGACGGAGATCTCCCCGAACGTGTCCCAGGCCCGGATGTCCACGAGCGTGACGTTGACGATGTTCTTTCCGCCGCCGCCCTCGTACGCCAGTTGCGGGAACTCCAGCGAGACCGGAGTTGCCACCCGGGCCCCCAGGGCATGGATGGCCACGAAAATCATGGTGATCCCGAAGGCGGCCCCGATGATCACCCGGATCACGCGGTACTTGCCGCCGGTTCGGTCCCGCAGCTCGGCCGGCAGGCTGCGCATGGCCAGCACGAACGCCACCAGGATGATGGTCTCCACCAGCATCTGCGTCAACGCGAGGTCCGGGGCGCCCTGAAGCGCAAACATCAGCGCAATACCGTAGCCGGTGACCGAGACCATCAGCACGGCCAGGAACCGCTTGTTTGCCCGCACCGCGGCGAGCGCACCGATCACGATGCCGGCGCCCACCACGGGCTGCAGCGGGGAGCCGGGATCCACGAAGTACAGTCCGCCGGGAAGCGGTTTATTGGCCAGCAGCAGCGCCGTGAGCGGCAGGACGAACGCGACGGTGAGGATCACTGCCAGATAGAAGAAGAGCGAGCCACGCTGGGTCCGGCCGGTAACCCAGACCGCGGCGTCGTCCAGGGCGCCGATGGTGAGCTGGTAGGCGCGGTCCCCGTCGACCCAGCCCGGTACCAGGCCCTGGGCCCGGGAAACGGCGTTCCGGCCGTAGAACATGGCCAGCCCCGCCGCGAACGTGGCCGTCGTCAGGCCAAGCGCCGGGGTGAACCCGTGCCACAGCGCGAGGTGCCCGGCGTCGGGAGCTCCGCCCGCGGAACCGGTGTGGCCCGCGAAAAGTGCCGCGTACGGCTGGATCCAGGCATCCACCGGCGCCGGCCACAGCCCGTACAGGAGAGTCAACACGCTCAGCACGGCGGGCGCGGCGAGGAAGGCCGGCTTGATGGCTTTGAACGGCGTGACTGCCACACCCGGTTTGAGAGCGAAGGCGCCCCACAGGAAACGGGCGCTGTAGGCGAAGGTGAGGATCGAGCCCAGCACCACGCCAATCAGAATCACCGGTCCCCAGACGCCGGCGCCTGCATGGTGCACGAACACCTCGAAGACGGACTCCTTCGACACAAAGCCGGCCAGCGGCGGCACGCCGGCCATCGAAGCGGCTCCGACGGCCGCCACCACCGCCAGGGCCCGGGACGACTTGTACACGCCGGAAAGCCTGCGGATGTCGCGGGTCCCCGCTTGGTGGTCGATGATGCCGACCACCAGGAACAGGGTGGCCTTGAAGAGTCCGTGCGCCAGCAACAGGGCCAGGCCGGCGAGCGCCGCATCGGGCTGGCCGAGCCCCACCACCATCGTCAGGAAGCCCAGCTGGCTGACCGTGCCGTAGGCGAGGATAAGCTTGATGTCGGTCTGCCGCAGTGCGCGGTACCCGCCCACCAGCATGGTGGCCAGCCCCAGTCCCAGCACCACCGGGAGCCAGAACGCCGTCTCGGCGAACCCGGGGGCGAGCCTCGCCACAATGTAAATGCCCGCCTTCACCATGGCGGCGGCGTGCAGGTAGGCACTCACCGGCGTCGGTGCGGCCATCGCGCCGGGGAGCCAGAAATGGAATGGGACCAGCGCGGACTTGGTGATTGCACCCACCAGGATGAGCACGACGGCGGCTGCCACCGCTGCCGCCGCGGGTCCCGTCACGAGCTCGGGCGCCATCTGCAGGATCGCCGAGATCCGGTAGGTCCCCGCGGTGGAACCTAGCATGATCAGCCCGACCAGCATGGCCAGACCCCCCGCGGTGGTCACCACCAGCGCCTGCAACGCCGAGCGCCGGGCCGACAGCCTGGTGCGGGCGTAGCCGATCAGCAGGTAGGACAGCACCGTGGTCAGTTCCCAGAAGATGAACATCAGGAGCAGGTCGTCGGCGGTGACCAGCCCGAACATCGCCCCGGCGAAGGCGAGCAACTGGGCGCCAAAGCCGCCGAGATAGCTGTCCTTGTCCTTGAAGTACCCGGCACAGTAGACGAGGACCAGCGCTCCGACGCCCAGGATTAGCAGGCACATGACCCAGGCCAGGGCATCCATCCTGAAGGCCAGCTCCAGCCGGAGCTCCGGGACCCACGGCATGACCACCGCAACGGAGCCGGCGCCGGAGTAGACCGCCCCGTGCTGGAGTGCCAGCCAGACGAACGATCCGCCGGGCACTGCTGCCAGCGCGAAAAATGCGTTCCTGCCGAGCCGGCGGAAGAGGAATGGCGCCACAGCGGCCACCGCGAAGTGCACGGCAAGGACTGTGATCACTGGTATCTCCGCAACGTCAGGCTGTCGATGGTCAAAGTTGGAGCAGGCGGGGCATAGGTTAGGTTCAGTGCGTCCAGTTTACCAAGCGTGCACAAATTCTTTTGCTATTGAGGGGCCCCCTGACGGTTACTATCAGGCTATGAATCCAGCCACCGTTCCCGAGGTCGCGCATCCGGCCTCGGAGCTCGAGTCCGGCAGCCATGTCACCAGCAAGGGCAGCGTCCTCGCCTGGGCCGCCTGGGACTGGGGATCCGCGGCCTTCAATGCCGTGATGACCACGTTTGTCTTCACCGTGTACCTGACCTCCAAGGCGTTCGGCGGCGAAGACCAGGCATCGGCGGTCCTCGGCTCCGCCCTCGCCATCGCCGGGGCGGCCATCGCCCTGTTGGCCCCGGTCACTGGTCAGCGTTCGGACACCGGAGGCCGGCGTAAACTCTGGCTGGGAGTCAACACCGGCGCGGTCGCACTCCTAACCGGACTCTGCTTTTTCGTGTTTCCGCGTCCGGAGTTCCTGCTCCTGGGCGTGACGCTGATTGCGCTTGGCAACGTCTTCTTCGAATTCGCCGCCGTCAACTACAACGCCATGCTGGCCCAGATCTCCACACCCGCGAACATCGGCAAGGTAAGCGGCTTCGGCTGGGCCTCCGGCTACCTTGGCGGCATCGTGGCGCTCCTGATCGTGCTTCAACTCTTCGTCCAGCCCAGCGTCGACTGGTTCGGGGCGTCCACCCAGGACAGCCTGAATATCCGCCTCGTGGCGGTGTTCTCCGCACTCTGGTTCCTGGTTTTCGCGGTTCCAGTGATGTTCGCCGTCCCGGAAGTGCCCAGGGCCCGGCAGGCGGGCCTGGGATTCTTCGCCTCCTACGCCCTTCTCGTGCGCCGCATTCGCGCCATCTACCGGACTAGCCCGCACACCATTTTCTTCCTGCTCGCCAGCGCCATCTTCCGTGACGGCCTTGCCGCGGTGTTCACCTTCGGCGGGATCATCGCTGCGGGCACGTTCGGCTTCGAACTCAAGCAGGTCATTTTCTTCGCCATCTTCGGCAACGTTGTCGCCGCAGCCGGGGCCTTGGCGGGCGGTTTCCTGGACGACAGGGTCGGGCCCAAGACCGTCATCATCGGCTCGCTGACCGGACTGCTTGTCGCGGGCAGTACGCTGCTGGCCTTGGGGAACGGGAACTATTCCTTCCGCGGCATGGACTGGTCCGGCAGCATGACGTTCTGGGTGTTCGGCTTGTTCCTGTGCCTCTTCGTCGGTCCGGCCCAGTCCTCGTCCCGCGCCTACCTCGCCAGGCTCGCCCCGCACGGTGAATCCGGCGAGTTGTTCGGCCTGTATGCCACCACCGGCCGGGCGGTCAGCTTCCTGGCGCCCGCGCTTTTCACCCTGTGCATCACTATCGCAACTCCCTTGGTTGCCCCCGGCGAAGCGCAGCGCTGGGGCATCCTCGGCATCATGGTAGTCCTGCTCGCCGGGCTGCTGGTCATGTTGCCGGTCAAGCCTCCGGGCAAGACGGAAATCGCGGTGCTGCCCGCGGCCTGAACGGCACCGAATACTCCGCCGGCGCATTAGGCTGAAGCCATGAATGTGGATGAGACAGACCTTCCCGGCCTGGGCCGGCGCAAGGACTTCATGACCGCTTCGGGACGCCGGATCGGCGTCGTCGAATACCGCGAGGGCCAGACCGAGCTGATCGTCTCGACCTGGGACGACCCGGACACCTGCCAGGCGTCCATCCCGTTGACCGCGGACGAGGCTGCCGCACTCGGCAACCTTCTGGGCGGACAGCGCCTGGCCATGCAATTGTCCGAAGCGCACCGGGAAGTCCCGGGGATCGTCACCCGGCAGTTCTCGATTGCCGCGGAGTCCCCTTTCCAAGACCAGCCCATGGGCAAGGCCTGCATCCGGACCCGGAGCGGCGCTTCGATCGTGGCCATCATGCGGGAGGGCGAAGTGCTCCCCTCACCCGGCCCCGACGTCGTCCTACATCCGGGCGACCTCCTGGTTGCCGTGGGCACCCTAGAAGGCCTGGATACGGCAGCCAGCATCCTGCGCAACGGATAAGCGGCATGGATCCGTTCGCCCTGACCCTCGTCGAGCTGGGGGCCGTCGTGTTCTGCCTTGGCCTGCTGGCGAGGCTGGCCGGACGGATCGGCATGTCACCCATCCCGCTCTACCTGGTCGGTGGCCTGTTGTTCGGCGCGGGCGGCTTGGTCAAGCTCGAAGGGATGCACGAGTTCGCACATCTCTCCAGCGAGATCGGGGTCATTCTCCTCCTGCTTATGCTCGGACTGGAATATACGGCGGCCGAGCTAGTGACGGGGCTGCGGCGCTCCTGGCAGGCGGGTGTTCTGGACCTTGTGCTGAACTTCCTGCCGGGGGCAGGCCTGGCGCTGCTGCTGGGGTGGGGCTTCCTGGGGGCGATGGTGATGGGTGGCGTTACCTACATTTCGTCGTCGGGCATCGCGGCAAAGGTGATCACGGATCTGGGCCGGATCGGCAACCGCGAGACGCCGGTGATACTCTCCATCCTGGTCTTTGAGGACCTGGCCATGGCCGTCTACCTGCCGATCCTGACGGCCACTCTCGCCGGCGTCAGCTTCCTGGTGGGCCTGCAGACCGTGGGGATCTCCCTGGCCGTCGTCACGCTCGTCCTGCTGGTCGCCCTGCGCCACGGCCATCATGTGTCCAGGGCAGTCCACAGCGAAAACTCCGAAGTGTTCCTGCTCAACCTGCTGGGCGCGGCTCTGCTCGTCGCGGGGCTTGCCGCTGCCATGCAGGTCTCCGCGGCGGTGGGCGCCTTCATGCTCGGAATTGCGATCTCCGGCGCCACCGCCCACAACGCCACGCGCATCCTGGAGCCCCTGCGCGATCTTTTCGCGGCGATCTTCTTCGTGGTTTTCGGCCTCAACACGGACCCGACGTCCATCCCCCCGGTGCTCGGCTGGGCTCTGATCCTCGCGGTCCTGACGGCGGCGACCAAGATGATCACAGGTATCTGGGCGGCCAAGCGGGCCGGGATTGGGGTACCCGGCCGCTTCCGTGCCGGAGCAGCCCTGATTGCCCGCGGCGAGTTCTCGATTGTCATCGCCGGGCTCGCAGTGGCCTCCGGGGTAGTCCCCCGCGAGCTTGCCGCCCTGGCGACCGCCTACGTGCTGATCATGGCCATCATGGGCCCGCTGGCGGCCCGCTTCGTCGAGCCGGCTGTCCGGCTGTTGCGCCGCCCGGCCAGGCCGTCGCCTGTCCCGGTGCCGCCCGCCGGTTAGGGACTGCCGCTTTGGGGGACTGCCGGACGTTGAGGGTCCGCCGGACGTTGAGGTCCGCCGGACCGTTAAATCTTGGTGCGGTGGAAGTTCAGATGGCTGCGGCTGGCTGTCGGGCCGCGCTGGCCCTGGTAGCGGTTGCCGTATTCGCCGGATCCATAGGGGTGCTCGGCTGCCGAGCTCAGCCGGAAGAAGCACAGCTGGCCGATCTTCATGCCCGGCCAGAGCTTGATCGGCAGGGTCGCCATGTTGGAGAGCTCCAAGGTCACGTGCCCGGAGAAGCCCGGGTCGATGAACCCTGCCGTCGAGTGCGTCAGCAGTCCAAGCCGGCCCAGCGAGGACTTGCCCTCGAGCCGTGCCGCGATGTCGTCCGGCAGAGTGACCGTCTCATAGGTGGAGCCCAGCACGAACTCGCCCGGGTGCAGGATGAACGGCTCCGCCGCGTCAACCTCAACCAGGCGGGTCAGCTCGGGCTGGTCCTGGGCCGGGTCGATATGCGCGTACTTGTGGTTGTCGAAGAGCCGGAAGAACCGGTCAATCCGCACGTCCACCGACGACGGTTGAACCATCTCGGGGTCGAACGGCTCCAGCACAATCCGTTGGGAATCGATTTCAGCACGAATGTCGCGGTCAGAGATCAGCACAGGATCAAAAATACCGCACGTCTTTGCGCCCGGGGTTCACATGTTGGCTTTATTGTCGCAGAACCGCATTCATAAACCACACGCCATCGCTCGGAGCGCCACCAAGCCCATACCAACGCCTGTCTCTTCGATGACGGCCTCAACAACAGCGCCGCCCGCCTAATGAAGCGCTCCGCACCATGGACTGGAATGAGCTGTCACGTCTTCGTCATTCATGCCTGAGTCAGGTTCTTCTCATCGGGCGCCTAAAACTGAAGCGTCGAAACTACGTCGATACGGTAACTCCGCGAAACTCGACCGATTCAGGTCCCGTGGCGTTCTTCACCAGCGAAAAGTAGCCGCCGCGCACAGTCGCACCGTCCGCCTGGGCGGAAACCGCCCCGCCATCCGCTGTTCCAAAACGGATCCCGCGGGCGGTGGCGTCCACCTTGAGCTTCACCCATTCCCCCACGGCGGGCGGAATGCACTTTACAGACGCCAAGGGAAGGCCTGCATCAGCATTCGCTTCCTGCCGGAAGAGGGCCAGCGTGCCATCCGCGTTGAGCGAAAGAAAGTATCCCCCGATCGGACTGGCGTACATGGGGTGGAACGGCTGATCATCCGCCAGACCGAACGCCAAACCACCGCTAAGCGCAGCGGAGGCCGGCATCTCCGGCCAACGCATCTCAAACTGCAGGGTGTACGAGTCCTGCCGGATGGGGCACATGGACCCCATCAGATAGCTTGAACGTCTTGTGGCGTAGCGCAGGCTGATCGAACCGCTTTCGTGTTGGATGGCGGGCTGATAGTCCCAATTCAGCTCCCATGGCAGGTCTCCCGCGGCCCGCAACCCGGTAGCGAAAGCGTCCCGGGAAGCGCGCGCCTCATCACTCGTCACGTAAAGATAATTCGAGCACATCATGCCCTGCACGCCGAGCCGCAGAAGCCTGTCCCGCATGGATCGGTAGTGCACTTCCCAACAAATCACCGGTTTGCCGAAACCCACGAGGCGCCTGACATCATCGTCGGAAGCCTGGTGATAGATGCCGAGCAGATCGTACCCGTCACTGAACCTCTCGAACTGGCCGCCCGACCCGTCAGTGAAATACCCCCAGGTTCTGTACCCCCGCTGCCGGGCCTCGGAGGGGGGCGCTCCCGTGGCCGACTGCTTCCAGACGAAGTGGTTCCGGGACTCAGGGTAGCTGTCCATCAGGTCCAGCAGCGATCGGGTGTTGGTCCCCTGCTTGTCTTCGATGAAGATCACGTGGGTTGCGGCATGTCTGTCCAGGACGTTCTTCAGCAATGGAATGGGCTGGGGCGCCGCAGCTGGTCCCAACCAACGTTGGGCGTTGTTCCTCAGCTGATAGATGGCCGAATACGGCTGCTCCGCGATGGGGGCGTCCACGCCTGTAAGTTCCTTGGTGTTCGTGAGGTGATGGCAGACCAGCACGCCGTCCGCGGTGGCATTCACGGAAATTTCTATTGCCGCCGCACCGGCCGCTACGGCTTGGCTGTAGGCATATTCTGTATGTTCGGTCCAGTTATCGCCCGAGCCACGGTGAGCGACATAAAACGGCCGCTGGACAAGCAGCTCATCTACGGTTTGCACGTGCGGTTTATCTCTGGCAGCGGCGCACGACGTCAGCAATAGGCTCGACGCCGTTGCCGCAAGCAGCTGGCGGCGGGACCACGGTGAGATGACGGCAGCGGATCCTGGCTGACGCGCTGCAGGACTGGAAGCGAAGCTCAAAATGGTGACCCCCAGTTTCATTGTTGGTGCCCATCATGCCATGGGACGACTCTCCGGTCCCGGCTTTTGCACTCAGCTGGTTACCCGGAGTTCCATCACCCTACGCGGATCGTCATGCTTCAAAACAGGTAGTTCCACTCGTTGCCGCACACCGGCGTCAAGGCTAGCGTTCCACCTAGATAGTGGAGGGGATTACATACTCATGAGTCACCGGTCTTCCGCGGCTGGGGGAAAGCTAGGCAATCTCGCAGCTCGCGGTGTTTTTATCACTTTGGGGGGCCAGGGATTACGCATCATCATCCAGGTGCTGTCCGTGGTGGTCCTTGCCCGTCTCCTGAGCCCGCAGGACTACGGTTTACTTGCCATGGTGACCGCGATCATCGGAGTGGCCGAGTTGTTCCGCGATTTCGGACTGTCCTCGGCTGCCGTCCAGGCGCCCACGCTTTCGAGGAAACAGCGCGACAATCTGTTCTGGATCAACTCCTGCCTGGGCCTCGTTCTGTCAGTTGCCATCTTCCTCGGGGCGCCTCTCATCGCGGACCTCTATCACCAGTCCGAACTCGCCCCCATGACGCAGGTGCTGGCCTGGATGTTTCTAGTCAACGGGGTGGCTACTCAATACCGGGCGGACCTCACCCGGCGGCTGAAATTTCTCCGTCTCGCAGTTGCGGACACCGTATCACCCGCGGCAGCCCTTGCCGTGGCCGTAGCGTTTGCTCTAAATGGAGGCGGTTATTGGTCCCTGGTTGCCCAGCAGTTGACCCAGTTCACTGTGATGCTGGCACTCGTGCTCGTTGCAGCCCGATGGCTTCCCGGCGCGCCCTCCGTGAGCACTCCGATGGACGGGATGCTCAAGTTCGGCTGGCACCTAGTGTCCACTCAGCTCATAGGGTATGTCAGCAAGAACTCGGACTCGTTCATCATCGGCCTGCGGTTCGGCCCTTCAACCCTCGGGCTCTACAACCGTGCCTTCCAACTGCTGATGACGCCGTTGAACCAGGTGCGCGCTCCGTCGACCACCGTTGCCTTGCCCGTGCTCTCACGCCTACGCGATGAACAGGCGCGCTACTCACGGTTCGTCGAACGCGGGCAGTTGGCCCTTGGCTACACGCTTGTCACTGGACTGGGCCTCGTCGCCGGAGCCGCATCACCCGTCACCACTGTGTTCCTTGGCGATAAATGGGCTAGTTTGGCGCCCGTACTCAGCCTGCTGGCCGTCGCCGGCGCGTTCCAGACTCTGGCATATGTGGGGTACTGGGTGTATCTATCACAGGGTCTGACCCGCTACCTTTTTCGCTACTCGGTCGCCGAAGCAGCCATCACCGTGGGTCTGCTGTTGTTGGGGAGCCAGTGGGGAATTGTGGGCGTTGCCGGAGGCTACGCCGCGGCCCAGGCATTGAACTGGCCGCTTTCCTTCTGGTGGCTGTCCAGGTGGGCTGCTATTCCGCTCCGGCGCCTCTACGGCGGGGCGGCACGAATCACCCTCATGGCCGCGGCCATTTCCGCTGCAGCGCATCTCGTGAGCAGCGCCATCGAGCCTCCGGTGCTCGCTGTGGTAGCCGCTGGCGGTGCCGCCGTCGTGGTGCTGCTGATGGGAACGGCTGTTCCGTCGGTCCGCAAAGATTTGGTTTCAGTCATCGACGTCGGTAAGCGTGCCTTGCATAGAGAGAAGGTTCCGGTGTGAACAGCTCTACCCGATCGCCCGCCGTTCGCATTCTGATGGCACACCCCAGCGGTGAGCTCTACGGATCGGACCGCGTATTCCTAGAAAGTGTCGAGGCCATGACCAGCATCGGCGCGGCGGTGACGGTCACTATCCCTTCGCATGGCCCCTTGGTCCGGGAGCTCACGGCGCGGGGAGCCGACGTTGTCCTGCACCCGACCCTCGTCCTGCGGAAAAACCTGATGCGGCCGGCAGGCTGGCCCTCGCTGCTCTTGCGGAGTATCGCCGGCACATGGCATGGATGGACGCTCCTGAATCGGTTAAAACCGGACGCGCTGTACGTCAGCACTCTGACTATCCCGCTTTGGACCATCGTGGGCCGCTCATTGCGTTGCCCGGTGCTGGTGCATGTCCACGAAGCGGAGTCCAAGGCGGTCAAACCGATACGAATGCTACTGAACGCACCCTTGCTGCCTGCGTCAAAAGTCGTATGTAACAGCCGCTACAGTGCGGAAGTGCTGGCTGGAGCATTCCCGGGACTGAGGCGGAAGGCCTCCGTCATCTATAACGGGGTTCGGGGCCCGGACGGTCCAGTGCCGGCGCGCGTGGAGCTTGAGGGGAAGTTCCGCGTTCTGTACGTGGGCCGGCTATCCGAACGCAAGGGCGTGGACGTGGCCGTGAACGCCGTTCGGATCCTCATCGAACGCGGACGGCCCGCCTCGCTGGATATCGTCGGCGCGGTGTTTGAAGGATATGAGTGGTACGAAGAAGAACTTCGCCGCTACGTTGCCTGCAACGGGCTTGAGCATGAGGTCCGCTTCCATGGATTCGACCCGGACGTCTGGCCGCACCTGATGCGGGCGGACGTGGCCGTGGTCCCTTCCAGAGGAGACGAGCCTTTCGGCAACACCGCGGTAGAAGCTGTGCTCGCCGCCCGGCCGGTCGTGGTCAGCAACACCTCAGGACTGCGCGAAGCCGCGGAGAATTATGCTTCCGCGGTGTTCGTCGAACCCGGGAAGCCTGAAGACCTGGCCGACGCATTGCAGCGGGTTGCCGAGGAGTGGCCATCCTTCCGCGAACGCGCGGTTCAGGACGCCGAAGCCGCCCTAGAAAGGAACGGCATCGTCCAGTACCGAACCAGTCTCGCCGCCGAAATGACCGGTCTGATCCCAGCAGAATCAGTTCAGCAACGGGTCCTTTAGCGCTGATCCAACCAAACGCACGCCTAGAGGCAGCCTGGTCAGTCGCGCGATATCGTCCGGCATTGGATCTGCCACTTGGAAGAGCACCTTCGTGAGCGCTTTCAATTGCGTTGCTTCATCCGCCCCGGCGGCCAGTGCCAATTCCACCCCTGGGTGCTCCTGGCCCGTCGCTGCCCGAAATGACGCCAGGTCCGGGAGCGAGAGGGTTCCGGCGGATCCCGCTAGCCATATAGCTGCCGCCCGAGGTCCGTCTGGCAACGCCGGGTACCAAGCATTGCCTCTGATACTGAGACGCAACTGCTGCCCGCTGAGCTTGCGCTCCTGATCTGCCATGCACAGCAGGCAGGGCGAACCGGCTGCTGGCCGGAGAAACGCATTGTTCCTCACAGTGATGTCCCGCGTTAGCCAGCTGACTTCCGGATCGGGTACGGCCTGACGCGAATCGTGTCCCTGTGTCCCAACGTCGGCCGCGCGTCGATTGTCCTGTACGAGGTTTACGGCCCGTAAGTTACCGGAAAAGGTGTTGTTCCAGATCCTCACGGAACCCGTGTTCTGGATTTCGGCTCCACTGGCTGCATTAGCCACGAATCTGTTGTTCGCAACCAACACCTGGGCTGACAGTTCTGCCTGCAGGCCGTGGACCGCGTTGCCTGTGAACAGGCTGCCGGTGACTTCAATGCCATAGCAGGACTCGTCGAACCAGAGGCCCACTCCCTCGTTTTTTGCGAAGCTGCTATCCCGCACAGCAGTGCCCCGCGAACTGGTGATCTTCAGGCCGCCGGCCGCCGGTGATGGATTGAAGTGTTCCGTGTTATTCCCTCTTATTAGTGCTCCCTCAACCGTGAGATTGTCTGCCTCGGTGGCTTGAACACCCAGAAGCCCGTTGTACTCACTCGTGACATGTCGGAGCTGAACTCCTGAGGCGTTAACGGACAAGCCAGTAGTGGCGTTGTTTTGCAGCAGAAGGTTCTCCATCACCGAGTTTGCTGCGCTTGGGGCGATATAGATCGCGCCCATGTCAGGAACCGAGGGGGCGTAACCTCGGATCCCAATACCGCGGACAGTGCTCCGCGGCCCGGCCATTACGAAGGCCGAGGAAAGATTGCTCGACCTTACCTCGTGCCCGGTCGGGTCGCTCCCGAGGTACAGGCAGGCCGCTTCGTAATCCACGAAAAACGTTCCCGGCATCAGTTGATCTTGGGAACCGACCTGGCGCAGGTTCACTCCGTCCAAAAAAACTTGGTCAGGATGTCCAGCCAAGGGATAAGCGGGGTTCACGAACCGCCATGATTCCGCCGTGTTGTCAGGGGCGCCCCTGGTATAGGTAGGACTTGAATCAAACTGAACAGTCCAGTTGGCGTGGACCCAGCCCCGCGCGGATGGCTGCCAGTCGGCGAGTGGCGCGGTGCCGTCGAACCACACTGCTTCCGCCGGAAAGGGCTGCACAGTGAGCTGCTTGGAATCTGGAAGAATCACTGACTCGTGATAGGTTCCGGCCCTCAACACAATCGTGCTTCCGCTCTGCGCCCCGTCAACGGCTGCGGCCAGCGAAGACATGGGGTCATTTATGGATCCGTCCGAGGAATCGGAGCCTGATGGCGAAACAAAGAGCGCCCCGGAAGGAATGTCGTAATGGGCCGAACCGGGCGGCAGCGCGCCTGGTGGCAACGGCACGTCAGCGATCGCCACTACGTTCGGACTGGTGCTTGCAGATATCAAGACGAGCATAAGTATGGTCAATAAGGTGGCTAAGGCGGAGCGCAGACGGATCCACCGCGTGGTCGTTTCAGTGGCGCCCATGCCTTTATTCCATTCGCCGCTCTTCTGCCGCCGACGATCCTCTCAGCCGTTCAGCCCACCCGCGCATAGCTTTTCCCAGCCCGTTTGGCGGCGCTGCCCCTCCGCAGTGGCAGACCGAAGTGGCGGCGCACCACCGCTAGGCCGATGATGCGGGTACCGGAGATCCGGAGACAAGCCACGCTTTCACCAATCCGTCCGGCATTGGCCTTGCTCATTTCCACTGCCAGCACCGCCCCCTGCGTCAACTCGCCGAGCACCACTGCATCCGCGGCGCTCAAGACGGGAGGGGTATTAACGATCACTACCTCGTAGATACCCCGAACGCTCTTCACCAAGTCGGCCATTCGCGATGAAGCGATCAGCTTGCCCGCCGGTTCTTGCGTCACTCCCGCAGGAAGGATGTCGATTCCGAGAGCACTGTTTCGTTCAATCGCTGCCTCCAACGTCTCCGTTTCGTCACTCAGATACTTGGCCAGGCCTCCCCCGGATGACAGGTTTCCCCACGCGCGGCGGGACCTAAGGTCGGCATCGATCACTAGGACGGAGACTCCCGTTTCGGCGAAGGCCACCCCAAGGTTCACTGCCGAGATCACAGTTTTGGCGGTCAGTGCGGACGTAAGTTCCACGCACAGGCTGTCCCGGGAGGCCAGCGAAGCCCTCAAATTCTCGCGCAAGCGCCGGTACTGTTCGGCGTGGAGACCCCCGGGGTCCTGCACCATAAGCAGTGTTGAAGAGGTGCCGTCGTGCGCAACGACGGTGCCGATGACGGGCATACCCGTTTCAGATTCAAGCTTTTCCGCCGTGCGCCGCTTGGACTGGTAGCTACGCCAGCCGATGACGGCCAGGGTGCCGAGCAGCAGCCCGAGCAAGGCACCTGCGCTCTGGTTCAGATCCGCGTTCGGCGCCGAAGGCGAGGTGGGCAGAACGGCCGTCTTGATTGTCTTGACAACAATGATGCCCTTGTTATCGGTATCCTTCGGGCCTAGTTGCGTGACCAATTGGCCAAGGTGGGTTGCTACCGAATTGGCCACATCCACTGCCGTCTGCGGCGACGTGTTCGTTGCGGTAACCTGCAGAATTGCGCTATTGGGTGGAATCGTTGCGGAGACGGAGCCTGCAAGCTTGGCGGTGGTGCTATTCAACTGAAGCTCCGAGATTACCGCATCCAGCACCACAGGAGTGGAGGCAAGCTCTGCAAAGGAAATCATCTGGCTCTGGACATATGTGGAGCCCTGGTTCAGGTCGGTTGCCGATTTGTTGCTCTGCAAGGTGATGTACAGGCTCGACTGACCCTTGTAAGTCGGCGTGGAAAGGTTGGTTAAACTCGCGGCCGCTCCCCAGCCAAGGAGAACGGCGAGGATAATCACCGCAGCGGCGCCTTTAGCGCCTTTGAAGAGACCGATCAATGGCATTTCTTAACCCCCGGATTGTCGTGTCAGCTGAAGCTGGTGGAAGGAATGTTCCGGGCCGACGCTCGGCACCGCGATGTTCGTAGCTTGCTTCCGTCGCTTTGTCTGATCTCTGGCCACCGCCTGCGCGGCGACTGCCAGGCCCGCCGTGAAGCACAGAAATACTGCATATTGCGTGATGAGAGCCACGGTGGCGAGCGCCGGAATCTGTGCGACGAGAGCGACAACGGGTGCTGTGGCGCGGCCGCGGAGCAGAAGGATGACGGCCGCAAGAAGCAACGAGATCACTGTAGCCAGAGGCAGGTAACCATACGTAAGACCCGTCAGGACCAGTGCACTGTCAATGGACTTGAAACCGCTGAAGGTGGCCTCACCTTTGGGTGAAACGGCGAACGCCGGAGACATCCCCACGATCCGCATGTCATCGAGGAGGGACAGTAGGTCCGTCCGGTAGTCCGCACTTCCGGACGCCTCCTTGCCGGTACTTTCGAAGAACTTGTTAGCGTAGGGCAGCCCGACCGCTCCCGCCGCGAGAACTGCGCAGCTGACGTAGACCTTTAGGCGCCGGCTCAGATCGTTAGGCATGCAAAGGACGGCTAGAAGGAGCCCTAAAACCGAGCAGATCATTCCGGTCCGGCTGAAGGTCAGTATGGTTGCCGTAATCATTACTGCGACCATCGAGAACCGGATCCATAGTCGCAGGGTGGACGCGATGACTAACGGAATTGCTATGGACAAGCTCGCGCCCAGCGCTATCGAATGCCCGAAGGCACCCTCAACGCGGAGCTGGCCGCCGCGATACTGGAGCGGGGACCAGATCGCGTAGGACGAGTTATCCGAGTGCCAAAGAACAAAGAGGTTAGTTCCCGTCACGTATTCAACGGTGGCGAGAACCGCGACCAAGGTGAAAGCCACACCCACCGCCGCATAGCACCACTCGAGCGACAACCGGACGATGACGGTTCGTCCAAGTAGGTAGCTGACTCCCCAGGTGGCGATCAGCGTAAACCCTGATGCGAGAGTGGTCATGCCTAGGAACGCGGCGACGAAATATGTGAGCATCAGGGATGCCGCAACCCAGTCGGTCAATCTGGTGCGGTGGGCCGCCAAGGTTCCTAGCGCGATGATGAGAACAACAGTGGCGGCGGTCACGACAGGAAAAAAGATCTTGACGTCCACTCCCACCCAATACGGGACAAAACACAGGGAAGAAAGCCAGAGAGCCAAACCGGCCTTCGGGTGTTTCCGCAGCATGAAGACGCAGAGCGCGGCGGCGGCGATTGCGCAAGCGGTGATAAGCCAGCGATAGATGTCATCCCCGGTCGTGATGGGCAGAAAGATGGACCTCATTTGCCCACCGTCCCGCGACGACGCGCTTCCCCGTCGGCGATGCGCAAACCGTCCAGATGGCCGTGCAGGGCCGCCCGCAACGGCGCCGCGGGGCGAAGGAACTGTCGCTTGCCCCCGCGCAGCAGGATGTCGTATGCGGCGCGTCCGGAACTCGACCGCCAGCGACTCAGACTGTCGTCGTCCAGATGCCGTGCCGCGAAGAGCAGCCGGTTGCGGATGTTGTAGTAGTAGTAGGTCGACGACTTCCGCCGGTCCAGGCGAGCTACGTTCTCGGGCGAGTGGGTTCCGCCCTCGTCATGCACCGCAACCGCGCCGCGAAGCACCGCAAGCCGGCCACCGGCCTTGGTGACTCGATACGAGAGGTCTACGTCCTCCCAGTAGAGAAAATACTCCTCGTCGAACCCTCCCACCTCGTTCCACAGAGCCGCGCTCACCATCAGGCAGGCGCCGCTGAGCCACGGCTCGGTAGGGCTTCCAGGGTTGGATGCCCGTTTCCGCACGGAAGCCGTCCGGCCGGTGTCCAAGTAAAGATCCGCCCCATCGAACCAGGTTGAGCCGTCCGGCCGGAGCACCAGCGGCGATGAAATCAACAGTGGATCCAGCGCCACCGACTCGTGCAGCTGGCTGATGCTGGCATTGTCGATGGTCGCATCCGGGTTCAACAGCAGGAAGCTCTGGGCTCCCCCGCTCGCCGCGCGGGCGACGCCGAGGTTCATGCCCTTGCCGAAGCCTACATTCTCGTTTGGTTCCACTAGATCCCATCCGTGCCGGGAAGCCAGGGCACGAACAGCTCTTCTTTCCGGGGTGGACGAGAAACTGTCAACGACCACGACGGCCGCGCCAGGAGTTTGCGAGGACACTTTCTGCAGGTTTCGTTCCAAGAGCTTGTGAGATCCATAGTTCACTACCACCAGCGCCAGCGGCGGGAGTGCTGTCCCCGTCGACATCAAGCCCGCCGCCGGCTGAACCACACGGAACGCCGGAATTCGCCCTGGGCCAGGGCTGCCCCCAGCGAGCGACCAGCGAGACCGGATGCCTCGAAACGGGAAAGCACGCGACCGGCCAGTCCGCCTCGGTCCACGAAGGGTTCCGGCCCGTCGTAGACGCCGTCCGCGGGTCCGGCAAAGCCGTCGTGAGCGAGCAGGATGTCTCCCGAGACTGCACCGTTCGTGGCTCGGGCGACACGTTCGTCTTGGCTCGCTTCACGAGAGTCGCTGGTTGTTCTGCTCCACATGACAGGTTCAAGGCTGCAGGCCTTGATTGCCGCCCATGTGCTCACACATTGTGCACCGTAAGGAGGCCGCATCCAGCGGACCTGGGCGCCGGTGAGGTCTTCCAACTCGTTCTTTCCGTCCCTAGTTCGGCGCAGAACTTCTCTGACTGGGAGGTTTGTAAGCCGTCGGTGGTCAATTCCATGCAGCCCGATCTCGTGTCCACTCTCTGCCACAGCCGAAAGCAGTGCAGGGTGCCGCCGCGCCCGGGTGAGTAGCACGAAGAAGGTAGCTGTGGCATCGAAATCCGCGAGGGCTTGAAGAATCGCCTCGGTGCCGCGTGGATCAGGACCGTCGTCGAAGGTCATCACAATGACGGGGGCGTGGGTCTTGACTCCGGTGATGGACCCGATGGGTCCGGAGTAGGACCGGATGATGGGCTTGATCCGTGCAGTGGCGGTTTTTGTCAACAGACTCGTATTCTTCACGGGTCAGGCCGCCTTTCGTTTGCGTGAGTATTCCTGGTAGGCCACACCCATAGCACCTGCCAGCATCCCCGCCCCCCGCATGGCGGAACGCAGGCCTCTGGCTTGGTTCCGCAAGGAGCCACCGAACAACCCGTAGCCGAACCGGGCGCTACCTCCGCCGATGCGGAGCAGGCCGCGAGCTGCCATGCGGATGCGGAGGGCTAGGGAGCATAAGAGGTTCTCGGCAAGGTAAAGCTCTACCAGAGTGGCTGAATTTCCGTGGCTCCAGGCCCGCGCAAGGACCCATTTGCGGTTGATCCGGTCTGCGGGGACGAAGTCCTCGGCCACGGATTCATCGCACCAGACGATCTGCTTTCCGCTGCGGGTGAGCATTCTGCTGAAGAGGGTGTCCTCGCCGCCGGTCAAGCCGAATCGACGGTGGAACCGCGCACCGCTTTCACGGATCTGGGCCACGTCCAGCAGTAGATTGCCGGCGGCAGCAACGCCGATATGGGTTCCGGTACGCATCCGGCGGCGTACAAAGAACTCGCCGGCCCTGATCCAAGGCCCTGGCTCCTTCTCGAAGACCGACACCACGCGTCCCATGACGGCGGCGGCGCCCGTCTCCTGCCACGTTTTGATCAACGGGTAGAGCCACTGGCCTTCCGGCTCCTCGTCGTCGTCAATAAAGACCAACATGTCTGCGTCTGAGGCCTCGTCAAGGGCACGGTTGCGTCCGGCGGAAATGCCCGGTTCCGGCTCTAGGACGTAGTGCACCAGCTTGGGGTCGCGCTGCTCCGTAACTTGCTGGGCGCTGCCTGCCGGGTCGTTGTCGATGACGAGGACGTCTGCGTGGACGCACAACTCCCCGGCCATGTTCAACGCCTGAACGTGCTCCACAATTACGGACAGCCCCCGCCGTAGCCTCTCCGGGCGTTTGTAGGTGAGCACCGCTACGGTGAGTTTCCTGGTCACGGTCACGATGCCGCCGCCTCCTCACCGAACGTTGCGGCAGGTGGAATGCTCGAGGTCCCGAGCTTGTTCGTGCCCTGCCGCTTCGCCTCAACCGCCGCGCGGTAGGCGCGACCGTGCTCCCTGGCTGTCTCTGCCCACTCCCTGCCAGCGAAGCAGGGCTCCGGCCGCGGTGCGTTCATTTTGATCTGCCGCAGTGTGGAGAGAAGGTCAGAAGCCTTCAGATCACCTAGGTAGGTAAATACCCAGCCTGGACCTACCTCCTCACTCAACATCCGGTTTACTTTGTTCAGCGGCACCAGCACGGGGCGGTTCAGGGAGAGCGCCATCAGCACGCCACCGGAGTTGTGCATGAACCGGTATGGAAGCACCACCAGCTCTGCGGCTGTGACAGCCTTCACCAGTTCCTCGTCTGATAGGAATGCAAGGTCCAACGAGATCCGCGGATCGGACAGTGCGAGTTGGCCGACATGCCTGCCCAGTTCCGGCGTTGACGGATGACCACCGACAGAGAGGGACAATCCCTCGGCCAGTCCCTGCGTTCCACGGAAAGCTTCAATCAGCCGCTCAACTCCCTTATAGCGGCGGATCAACCCCACGTAGGCAATCCGCCCCTCTATCACCGGGCTCTTGGGAAATTGCGCGAACCAAGAACGATAATCGCCGTGCGGTATGGTAGCCGTACGGCCCTCAGGCAGTTTCGTTGTCGCGTTCAGACGAATTCTCGACGCCGTTTCTCTCTCGATCAGAGATAGCAGGACCTTTTCCCTCTTCGTGATCCCCTGCGGCGATTCTATGTTGTGCACCGTACGCACAATGGGCGTGCGCGTGAGGCGAAGTCGGAACAGTAGGGCCAACGTTAGGATCTGGCGTACCAGCTTTTTGACAGGGCTATGCCCGTTGACGAGGATCTCGGGCCAGTGAACGTGGAACACGTCGTAGGCACCCAAGAGCGCAGTACGCCACGTGAAGTTGAGTACTTCCGTTCCGGGCTCGGCTTGCAGAGCCCGCTGCAGCATCACCAAATAGGGGTTGGTGGTGCTGCGCGGCACCGGGAATGACTGCAGGATCGTAAGACCATTCTGCGGGCGACGACCGTGCATGTAGCCACAGGTCTTTTTCACTGCCTCTCCGCGCATCTGTGTCAGTGCCTGTCGGAGCATCAGCCCACCACCTTAGCCGTGAGCGAGGTGAAGCTCGCCGTTACCGGTCCAACTGTGGCCGTCCTAGAGAGGTAAGTCAGCAAGCCGACCGACCCGGCCGTTTGAAGCCCGGCTGTCGTGTCCGTCGTTGACGCTGTCCACGCCAAGGGTTCCACCGCCGTCGTCTTCCAGACCTTGCCGTTGATAGTGCTGGAAAGCAGCCCGTTGACCTGGAGGCGGATCTGCAACTGGTCTCCGGCGGCGTAGGCCACGCCCGGAAGAACGGTGGTGGTCATGGCTGTCTCCGCTCCCGAGATGATCTTGGTGAGGTACAGGGTCATCTGGCCTGTCGAAGCAATCCATACCTTCGCCCGGTAATCGCTGTTGCCGACTTTCCTCCCGATGAGAGATACGAAGTAGCCACCACCGTCCGGTTTCTTGTCAAGGGACACTTTCACCGTGATGTCCGTGCTTCTCGAGGACACAGAGCCGAGAGTGGCGCTTGGTTGGCCCGCCGCGTTTGTAACGAACCTACCAAATCCGCCCGACACCGAATAGACCTGCCCTGCGCCTGTGTCCACGCTCCAGGGACCGCCGACGTCGGCGGTGCCGAATCCCAAGGCAACGTTCCGGGTGAAACCGTCCTGCGCGAGTACGTCGCTTACTGAAACCTCGCCCGAAGCCGAACCAGCGGCGCCCTGGTTGTCGGTGACCACCAACTTGACCTGGTACGAACCCGCAGCAGCGTAGGCGTGAGAGGGTGTTGCTCCGGAACCAGCGGCTGACCCGTCCCCGAAGTCCCACGCATAGGACGCAATGGTCCCGTCCGAGTCGGAGGATCCGGCGGCGTTGAAGGAAGCGGTCAGACCCGAGGAAGACGACGTGAACGCGGCGACCGGCGGCTTATTCGGAGCCGCAACTGTCACGGCATGCGTCACCGAATTCGTCGCGCCCTTGTCATCGGTGACCGACAACGCGACCTGGTAGGTTCCGGCCGCGGTATACGGGTGCGACGGCGCCACACCGGAGCCAGCGGCCGAGTTATCCCCGAAATCCCACGCGTAGGAGGCGACGGTGCCATCAGGGTCGGACGATCCTGAAGCGTCGAACGAGGCCGTCAGGTCCGCGGACGACGACGTGAACGCGGCGGCCGGCGGTTGGTTCGGGGATGCCAGGGTCACCAAGTTGGCCGCCGTGTTTGTCGCGCCTTTATCATCGGTTACGGTCAGGGTGACGTTGTAGGTGCCTGCGGCGGAGTACGAATGCTGCGCCGTTGCGCCGTTGCCGGGCGCGGACCCGTCCCCGAAGTCCCAGGCGTACGACACCACGGTGCCGTCGGGATCGGAAGACCCGGACCCTTCAAAGGAGGCCGTCAGCCCTGAATATGACGTCGTGAACGCGGCCACCGGCGCCTGATTGATCGTAGCCACCGTCACGGCTTTTGTGATCGCATTGGAGGCGCCGTTGTTATCCGTCACGGTCAGCGTCGCCTGGTACGTCCCCGCCGCAGCGTACCCGTGCTGCGCCGCCACGCCAGAGCCGGCAGCCGACCCATCCCCGAAATTCCAAGCATAGGACGCCACGGTGCCGTCCGAGTCGTACGACCCCGACGCGTCGAAGGACGCAGTCAGTGCCGACGACGACGAAATGAACGATGCCACGGGCGGCTGGTTGACAAAGGCTACCGTCACCGGCTTCGTCAGAGTATTCGAAGCACCCTTGTCATCGGTCACCCTCAAGGTGACCTGATACGTGCCGGAAGCAGCGTACGCGTGCGAGACCGTCTTGCCATTTCCGGCAGCCGAACCGTCACCGAAATCCCAGGCATACGAGGCAACCGTCCCGTCCGGATCGGACGACGCTGACGCGTCGAAGGAGGCGCGTAGGCTCGTTGCGGAGGAGGTGAACGCCGCCACCGGGGCCTTATTGACGACCTCGCCGGAGAGTGTGAAATGGTTCTGCACTTGCTGGGCGGTCAGGACGGACGGGTAGATGGCAACGTCGTCGATATCGCCGCTGAAATAGTTACTCCTTGGTTGAGCGGGCCAGCCGTTCAACGAGTCGCCGCCGACTTTCCAGTAGCCGCTATAGGGCTGACCGTACGGCACCCCTGTCTGCTCACCTACTTTCTGACCGTCGACGTACAGCGTAAGAATTCCTCCGCCTAACGTCGCCGCGGCGTGGTGCCACAGGCCGTCGTTGTAGGATGCCGCGCTGTTGACCGTCTTAGTGCCGGCGTAATAGACCCCGCACCAGATTCGGCCGGAGTTATCCATATAGATCTGCCGGTCATAGCTGCTGGAATCTTTTGTATTGCTGTCCCCGAATCCGAGGATTTTTCCGCCGTTGCTGCTTGTTGTCCTGAACCAAGCCTCGGACGTGTATGTATCGGCTCCCGCCATGAGCCAGGGGCCGACGGCCTTACCACTACTGGTTCCGTTGAAAGCGGACGCGGTGTTCGTATCACCGACTATGGCCCCCGATGCTCCGCGCGTCACTCCGCTGCCGGCCGTAAGGTTAGAGAATCCGGCCCAGTCGGTGACCGTAGCCCCAGTGCCCTCCCCGAGCCGCCAGTAGCTCTGCGCGCCGTCCTGAAACACCGCCGCTCCGTACCCGCTGAGTGCCAAGTTGCTGGCAACATTGACGTTGACCGTGTCCGACCGGGCCGTATTGCCGAAGGGATCGGTCGCAAAAACGCGGTATCCGTGAGTCGATCCGGGCGCGAGGCCCTTGTCCGTGAAACTCATCGCGGGCCGGTTCCACGACGTGGACGCCTGTGTGGTGGTGAAGACGGGGTGCCCGGTGTCTCCGTCACGGATAACGTCATACCTCAGGTTCTCATTGTCCCTGTCCCAGTTCGCCTGCCAGTTAACGCGGACGGTACCCGTGGACGTCGTAATCAGGGACGGATTGAAATTAGATCCGGTCACTGTCGGGCCCTGCTTGTTGGGAGCGATGTCTTTTGTCGCCAGACGAACCAGGCCCTGCTGCGCCGTGCCGTTCACGTGCAGGAACTCGCCCCCCAGAACGACGTACTGGGAATTGCCAGCCACCGTCCACGCTCCCTGATTCTGACCCGTGTAGGTTCCGTAGTCGAGGTCGGGAAACCAGTTCAGCAGCGTCGGGGACGGATTCCCGGCAAAATTCGCGTAGTCCGGATACTTGTTCTGGGTGATCGTACCCGTCGCCGACTTGCTGAACGCTGTTGCGCGATGGTGAATCCAGGCAGATTGCGGTGAAGCCTGCGGGAAACCACCGATAGTGCCGCAATAGTGCTCGTGGCTGACCACGTACACGGCAGTTGGCGCAGCGTAGATTCCGTAACTGTCGCCATGGCAGTCCTCCAGCCAAGTAAGGGAGCCGTCTGACCAGTTCGCTGAAAAGGTTCCCTCGAGGTTACCGCCGGACCCGTAGACGTATCCGCTTCCGTACAGGTTGGTGCCGTCGGATGAAAGAGACAGAATCGCCGCGTTGTTGCCCGCGTCCTTGACGACGTTGTTGGCACTGAACGGCAGCGAGGAACCACTGGTGGCATCCACCATCCCCAGGCCGTAACCGGGGTTCGACGAGCCGTTCAGGCTGCTGAAGGCTCCGCCCAGCGCAACCTTGCCCTTGTCCGGAGACAGGACCATAGCGTTCACGCCCCCACCGGCCGCGTTCGGGGCCCATGGCAGAAGGCCGCCGTCCGCGGCGCTGAATGCGGCCAAATTGCTGCGGAGCACCGAGCCCACAGCGTTGAACCAGCCGCCGGCGTAGACGGCGGTGTCCGTTGCCACGATCGCGTTGACGCGGGAGTTGGGCAACGGCATGAAGCTGGTGATGAGAGCGCCGGTATTGGCGTCCACAGCCGCGATCTGCGAGACCGCTGTGCCGTTGACGCGCGTGAAGGAGCCGCCAACGTAGATCCGTGTGCCGTCGGGTGAGGCCGCGATCGACCGCGCTTCCGCGTTCAGGCTGGGTGCGAACGAGTTGATCAGATTTCCGGTGGTGAGGTCGAACGCCAGAAGATTGAGCCGCGGGACCGTGTTCGTTCCCGGCGCAGCACCGGCCGGGCGGGCGGTCTTGAAGTTGCCTGCTGCGTAGACAATGTTGCCGACGACTACCTGTTGCCAAACGACGCCGTCGATCTGGACTGTGGGAAGCGCATCGGCGGAGACCGTGACGGGGCTGGCCGGTGACATTGGATCGGCGGGCGCCGTGTCCGCCGTCGCCGGGGGCACAACGACAAGTGCGAGGGCGGCAAGCATGGCGGCGCTGGCCAGCGCCATGCCCTTTTCGAACATCCCGGCGTGCCGTTTTCGGGAGATCTTGACCGCACTATGGCGCCCGTAGTTTTTCGTTGTGGTCCGCATGGTTACTTTCCCGCTTTCGGAGCCGCGCCTTCGAAGGCAAGGACGTCCTCGGCAACTCCGAAGTTTACGAGAATCAGAACTTTTTCCCGCTGGTCAGCGGCGACGTTAAATACGTAGACCGCCGACGCCGAACCATGCGCGTTGACTGCATCGGGCAAACGGGTGGCGCCAGGACCGCCGAGCTGAAGCCCCGGCGTCAGTGCGGCCCCGTATGCAAGGGCCAGGACGGGGTTTGCTGTGGGCAGGGCGACTGATGTGGGATTGTCTACGGTGACTTGGAATCGGAGGGCAGGTCCGGCAACTTCACCCGGGCCGGTGGCCTCACCCTGGACCGCTTCCATCTTTTCGATCCTGACCCTCGCACCGCTTTTGAGTACCGCCGTCGCGTTCAGGGCAACGACTCCGGCCCGGGGCTGAGGAATTCGAGCCCGTTCCTTCTCCGATTTGGTGTCGCCTTGGACGGTCTGAGCGGCGGCCGCAGGCGTAACGGCCGGCTTCGTCGGCACGATGGCCGGGATTCCCGCCGCCTGAGCGCTTGTCCATGCTCCCGCGCTCAAGCCCAGAAGGCCCATCACCGCTATTCCTGCTAGCAGCCGTCGCCGCGACCATAATGAGGTCATCCGGCGTTGCTGTGAGACCTTGGTGATCATTAGTTCATGCCCCCTGGGAGTTGGCGTCGGTAGGCAGTATTGCCAGCCGCTTCATGTCGTTGAACCATTTGATGGACGCGAGGAACAAATGCCCGGCGTTAGCGAGAAATAGGAGGCAATAAAGCCCAAAGAAAAGATACGGTGCGCCTAGGAACAGAAATAGCAGGCACAGGATTCCATAGTCGGTCGGAATGAGGAGGAGGGATTTCCATTTTGAGACGCTTCCGCCGGGCAGCTTCCTTCCCGATTTAAGCGCCTCGATGGCCTTCAGATGGTCGTTCAGAATCATCGCGAAAAATGAAACCGCGGCGACGACGGTGAAGCCCATCGGCACCAGCAGCGCCTGAGTCCCCAACTGGAAGTGCTGATAGACCGTGGCCAGCACTGCCAGATGCAGACAGGAAATTTTTGCGCTGTCAATGACGTGGTCAAGCCATTCCCCTGCCACTGAACCACCGCCGCAAAGCCTGGCAACCTGGCCGTCAGCGGAATCGAGCGCATATCCGACGGCCAGCAATATCCAGACGCAGGCTCCAAGCCACCACGAGGGAGTTCCGTCAGCAATCAAACCGATTCCGCTGAACGTTAAGACCGCGCTGGCAACAGTCACCATGTTCGGTTTCATTCCTGCCCGATGGGCAGCGGCCGCGAAATACCTACCCACCCGGCGGTTGACATAAACGGAATAAGGGGGCGCTCCCGGAGCTGCAGCTTTCTGTGCCGACGCGAGTGACAACAGACTGGCGCGGTAGGTCACCACGACTTCGCCATATCCGGCCGGAGGCACTGCCGCCCAGCGCCCTCTCACCGCGCCACCTGCTGCCCGGACCCACGCCAGGGACGCAGTGCGGCGTCCTGGTGCACGCGTCGACCGTTCGCGGTGCGTTTGAAAATGCCGGCCGCCAGACCTTGACACAACGTTTCGTACCCGTCTGTGACCTTTTCCCAATCGTAAAGCGCGGCCCTGGTTTGTGCTTCCCGTCCGCGCCCGGCCGTCGCCGCAGAGCCACCCTCGGCATCGGCGACCAGCGCGGCAACCTGCGCCGGGGTGCTGAAGTACAGGCCGGCATCGCCCAGTACTTCGCGGTTGAAATTGACGTCGAAGGCATTCGTCGCGGCTCCTGCCCCGATCGCCCGAAGTAAGGACGGGTTGGTGCCCCCTACTGAATGGCCGTGCCAGTAGACCGCAGTATTCCCGTAGAGTTGGTCCAGCAATTCCTGATCCCAGACTCCCCCCAGGAAACGTACGCGCTGATCGCCCAAGCGACGGATTTGCCCGGTGTAGGTGTCTGAATAGGGCGCCGAACCGACGACGACGAGCGGCAGCTTGGCGTCGCTGGCCGTGAATCCCTTGACGATCGTATGTACGTGGTTTTCGGGCTCGAACCGCGCGACCACCAGATGGTATTTCTGCGGCTCCAGTCGAAGCTCGGCCAAGCGGTTGGACCGTCCTCTTGGAAGAATCGGGGCGCCGTACGTGATCAGCTGGGTCTCGGCGGCAAACTCCGTCCGGTAATACTCCTGAATGCCGGCTGCGTCTGCGATTAGCGCGTCCGACCACCGGACCGCCAGGGCTTCGGCGATCCTGTAAAACTTCTTTCCGCTGGGACCCCATTTGGCCCTCTTCCATTCAAGGCCATCTACATGGGTCGCGACCGGCACGCCGGCCGCGCGGATGACTGGCAGCCACAGAGAGTTGGCGGCGTTGAAGACGATTGCCGCATCGAACCCGGCTCCGACTGCGTGCGCCGCGGACAACCCGGTGTGACTAAGCGTTTCCAAGGTGCGACGCCGCCATGCTGGAAGGTGTACTAGTTCCATGCCCAGATGCGACGCAGGGCGCGGGTGATCCTCGCGGGCGCTGCGGCAATATACTACAACCCGGTGACCGTTCGCTGCGAGCCTGCTGCCCACTTCCTCGACGCATGTCTCAAAGCCGCCGTATTGAGCGGGTACGCCACGCGTGCCGATCATGGCAATCTTCAGGGCTGTCTCGGGAGCCGGTCGCGCTTTGAAATTTCTGGTCTTCACCGCGCCTCCTCACCGGGCGCAGCGCCGCATCGACTCCCGGCCTTCTGCAAAATTTTGAGATGGCCGATGACGCCTCGGTCTATCGTTTGCGCCGCATATCCGACACTCATGTTCATTCCCCCTTGTTGTTCCTGATGTGAGAAATTTTGCGTTGTGGCCTACCCCCACCGGTGTGCGGGCACCCTACCCCCGCGAACTTTGTACCGTTGCTGCGCGGGACGGTGCTGCGGAGGAAGATCGTGCTGTCCCGGGGGCTGTCGAGGTGTTTGCTGAAGTGGCCACTACGGCAAACTCTGTAGGGCTGCCCTCTCCTGCGGTCTGGAATTAAGGAGTTCCAAGCTCCTCCGGAGGTGAGTGCTGGAGGTGTGCATGGTGTACGGGAAATAGACGACATCCACACCCACAGCGGCAAACTCCCGTTCAAGGGCGCGCCCTTTTGGGGTGTCCCTCCAGTCGTCCCCTTTGAAGACGATGTCGAAGGGATGGCGGCGCCAGGTGTCGATCTTGTGTGGAAGGGTCTCTGCTATCGCCTCGTCGACGCATCGGATGTGCCGGACGATTTCCAACCGCTCCGCCAGAGGAATCACCGGCGGGTTGCCCTTTGTCGCAACCAGAAGTTCATCCGAAACGACACCGGCGATCAGGAAATCACAGTGCGCCTTCGCGTGGCGCAGCAGGTTAAGGTGGCCGACATGGAATAGATCAAAGGCACCGGCCGCGTAGCCAATTCGAGTGGTCAAGGTTTCTCCTCAGAACGCGCCGGCCGGGCTGCGAAGGGCTCTGAAAGTCCTCCACAGGATGATCAGGTCCCCGGTCAGCGACCAGTTCTCCACGTAATAGAGATCCAGGCGGATGCTCTCCTCCCACGGGAGGGTGGAGCGGCCATTGATCTGCCACAATCCCGTGATGCCAGGCTTGATGAGTAATCTTCGATTGGTGAATTTTTCGTAGCGCTCCACTTCCGTGGGCAGGGGTGGCCGGGGGCCGACTAGGCTCATCTCGCCTGTCAGCACATTCCAGAACTGCGGAAGCTCGTCCAGTGAGTACTTGCGCATCCAGCGCCCGCATCCGGTCACCCGCGGATCATCCCGGATCTTGAAAAGCGGGCCGGCACCTTCGTTGCGCTCCTGAAGCGACGCCAATTCGATTTCAGCAGTCTGAACCATCGAGCGGAACTTAAGCATGTAGAAGGGCATCCCATTCCTGCCCGCCCGCAACTGCCGGAAGATGATGGGACCGCGGCTGTCCCGTTTGACGATGATGGCCAGAACCAACATCACCGGTGACAAGACCAGCAACGCGAGGGAGGAGGCGACGATGTCCACGGCCCGTTTCAAAACGTGCTTGCCGCCTGCGTATTGGGGCAGCTCTACGTGCACGAGGGGCAACCCGTCAACCGGACGCCAGTGAATTCGGGGACCTGCAACGTTGGTGAGGCTTGAGGCTAGGACGAGTTCGGTGCCAGTAGCCTCCAGCTTCCACCCCAGCTCCCGGATGTATTTGCTGCCACCTGGCACCGGCCCGGCGACGATGACGGCTTCCGCTCCGGCCACCTCCACCATCCGCGAGATGTCGGCCAGGGTGGACACAACCGGGATCCGGTACCAAGGGGGCCGAAGTTCCATGGTCTTGTCCAGGGTTGGCAGAGCCACCCCGGAAGTCTGATAGCCGGCCATTGGGTTCTTCTCGATCTGGTTGATCACATATTCAACGTCAGCGGCCTCGCCGATTACGATCACCCGGGAAAGGTACTCGCCCGCGATCCGCTTCCGGTTTAGCCACTTACGCCACAGCCAGCGGTCTGCTGTGAGAAGGAGCAGGCCGAGCGGCAACGCGATAGCAAAGTACCCACGCACCACGTCAAACCGGACGAAGACCATCGCGATCGCCAGCGCCCCGAACAGTTTAAGGGTGGCCTGGGCCACACGCTTGTACTCGGCGCCGCCTACACCAAACGTCCGGCTGTCGCGGGTTGGATAGATCTCCAGCACGGCGATCCAGGCCACGAGAAGCAGTGTGGAGAGCACCAAGTATCTCGCCTCGAAGTCCTCGGCGGCGGATGTTGATGCATCGGCGCTGAACCGGAACACGTACGCCAAAGCCACTGCAACCAGGACGGCTGCCGAATCCGTGATGCGAAGGCTATTAGCGAACTTCCGCCAGGTCTGGCTGCCGGCCTTCCTCGGAGCGGGGATATCAATCGGCGATTCGTCGTCCCAAACGGAATGCTGGGGCCGAGCGAAGATGTGCGCACGTTCGCGCATCCGGACGGTAGCCGTCAACTTCGTTGCCGCGTGGAGTGGGCGGCGTTGCTTGAGTTCGCTCATGGTCGCGACCACGGGGGGCTGGCAGGTTCCGTTTCTCGGTGAAAGGTCGGGTCGACTTGCCTAGAGAGGGATGCTAACCGGCGAAGTCCATCCGTGAGCAATAACGGATGGACAGCCCTTAGCGCCTGATGAAACATTGGGAGACCTTCTAGCGACTAGATCGGCTGTGGTCTCCCCAAGTAAAATAGCTGCCTTATGACGGCACACGAGTGTGCCCTACTTCTTCTGCATTTGACGACTACTCGCCGATCACCCGGATCTGAGACGAAACTACCTGTTCATCCGTCCGCGTCTTCGCCCCGGCGCTGGACGGCTAACAACGCGCGGGCCGCGGAGCCAGCATCGCCCGGCCCGGCCTGCGAAACGCCCGAGTGGCTCAAGGAGCGTCCCAACCGCTGGCAGGGCCCGGTGTTGCTGTTCTGGGAATTCCCCCGGCTGGGGTAAGGTGAATCTCGTTGTTCCGCGGGACTTCGTCCAGGATTCTGGACAGTCCCACTGCGGCTGTAGCTCAATGGTAGAGCGCTAGCTTCCCAAGCTTGATACGCGGGTTCGATTCCCGTCAGCCGCTCCATGGCGTCCCCCGCTGGCCACGCACCACCAGGCCGGGGACGGTTAGGTGGCTACCTGTAGGGTCAGGAGTCAGGAACCTCTTCGGTTCCGCTACAGGAGCGATCATGGCTGACAAATCCCCTCGTCAAGCAGCATCCAAGAAATCCGGCAAGTCCATCAAGGAAAAACGCGCGGACAAGAGGGCAGGCACAACGCCGCCCAGCTCCCTGGACAAGGTGACGGCCGCCAAGACGGCGAGCCCCAAAAAGAAGTGACCGGTTCCTCGAACCATCTCATCCTCGGAGTCCTCGCCACGACGCGAAAGCCGGACGAGCGCCGGCTTCCCATCCACCCCCGCCACGTTGAACGCATCGCCCCGGAGCTCAGGCAGCGACTGATCCTGGAAGAGGGCTACGGTGAACGCTTCGGCGTCACGGACGCCCACCTGGCAGGGCTCGTGGGCCGGATCGCGCCGCGGGCCCGGCTCCTGGCCGACGCCGACATCGTCCTGTTGCCCAAGCCGCAGCCCGCCGACCTGGCCGAACTCCGCGACGGGCAGGTCCTCTGGGGCTGGCCGCACTGCGTCCAGGACAGGGAGATCACCCAGCTGGCCATCGATAAGAAGCTCACGCTCATCGCTTTCGAGGCAATGAACCATTGGGCCAGCGACGGCGGCTTCGGCCTGCACGTCTTCCACAAAAACAACGAACTGGCCGGCTATTGCTCTGTGCTGCATGCCTTGGCCCTCACGGGTACCACCGGCGACTACGGCCGCCGGCTGAGCGCCGTGGTGATCGGCTTCGGCGCCACCGCCCGCGGAGCCGTGACGGCCCTCAACGCACACGGCGTCCACGACGTGCAGGTGCTGACCAACCGCGGCGTCGCCGCGGTGGGGTCACCGATCCACTCGGTGCGGATCGCACAATTCGACCACGACGACGTGGCGCCGTTCCTCAGCGAAGTCATCACCGAACGGGGCCGGGTGCCGCTGGCACCCTTCCTCGCGGAGAGCGACATCGTGGTCAACTGCACCCTGCAGGATCCGAACGCACCACTGACCTACCTGCGCACCGAGGATCTGGGTGCTTTCCGGCCCGGCAGCCTGATCGTGGATGTGTCCTGCGACGAGGGCATGGGTTTCAGTTGGGCGAAGAGCACCACCTTTCCCGAGCCCATTTTCACGGTGGGCGACCACATCGACTACTACGCGGTGGACCACAGCCCGTCCTACCTCTGGGACTCCGCCACCTGGGAGATCAGCGAGGCATTGCTGCCCTTCCTGGAACCGGTACTTTCCGGGCCCGCGGGCTGGTCCGGAAACGAGACAATCAGCCGCGCGATAGAAATCCGCGACGGCGTGGTGCTTAACCCGGGCATCCTGGAGTTCCAGCACCGTCAGCCGGCCTACCCGCATCTGCCCCAGTCCGGCTAGCGTATTCCGGCGCGCAATCCGGCACTTCCACTTGCCGGCGGGACCCGGTACCTAGCCTCGAGATTTCATCGGGGGTGTTACCGGGCCGCGTAATTAAAGCCTGAAGGGTGCCCTGACGTGGGAAAATGTAGTTACCACACAACATTTTTCATGACACATCAGGAGCACCCCGCAGGTGAGTTACCTTACCGGATTTTATCCGTCTGTCCGTGTTGATTCTTCCGGGGACGGGGTGGTGTCTCAGGCTGGCGGTGTGGTCCTGACCTCGATGGTGAAGGTCGCTGGTCTGGGTGCTGGTTTGTCGGAGGCTTTAGAGCCGTGGCGCAAACCCTTTGCCACGCACGACCCGGGCAAAATCCTTACCGATCTGGCCCTGTCATTGGCCACGGGCGGCGACAGCGTCTCTGACATTGACCGGCTCCGCAACCAGCCCGAGGTCTACGGGCTCGTTGCCTCGGATCCAACCATCAGCCGGCTGTTCAAGATCCTGGCAACGGTAAAGCCTGCCAAAGCGCTGGCGGCCATCAACGGCGCCCGCGCCAAGGCTCGGGCCCACGTGTGGGCGCAGGCCGGGAAGGACTCGCCCCTGCACGGGGTGAGCGCGGAGAACCCGCTGATCATCGACCTCGACGCTTCCCTCCTGAATTCCCATTCAGAGAAGGAAGACGCCCGTCCAACCTGGAAGAAAGGATTCGGATTCCACCCACTGTGTTCCTTCCTTGACCACGGCCTGCTGGGGACCGGGGAACCCTTGGTGACCTTGCTGCGGCCCGGAAATGCCGGTTCCAACACGGTTGCCGAACACATCCAGGTCGTCAAAGACTCTGTCAAACAACTCCCCACGGGGTACCGGTCGGGGCGGAAAATCATGATCCGCACGGATTCCGCCGGCGGCACCCACGGCTTCCTGGACTGGCTGACCGCCAAACACCGCAACTTCTCCTACTCGGTCGGGTTCCCTATCCATGGAGCCGTCGCCAAGGTCCTGCCATTGGTCCCCAAAACCGGGTGGACGAAAGCATATGACAGTGACGGGGTCGAGCGTGACGGCGCCTGGGTCGCGGACATCACCGGCATGCTGGACCTCTCCTCGTGGCCTGCCGGGATGCGTGTCATCGTCCGCAAGGAAGTCCCGCACGCCGGGGCCCAGTTGCGGATCACCGACATCGACGGACACCGCTACACGGCCATCGCCACCAACCAAACCAAAGGCCAGCTGGCCGTCTTGGAGGTCCGCCACCGGCTCCGGGCGCGCTGCGAGGACAGGATCCGCAACGCCAAAGACACCGGCCTGGCCAACCTGCCCTTCCACGCCTTTACCGGCAATGAACTCTGGTGCCACGTGGTCATGCTCGCCGCTGAGATCATGGCCTGGACCCAAATGATCGCTTTCACAGGTACGAAGGCCAGGCGTTGGGAGCCGAAGAAACTCCGGGCCAGGCTGTTCGAAATCGGCGGCAAGCTTGCCAGCCATGCCCGCCAAATAACCCTGCACCTCGCCGCGACAGCACCGGAGGTAAAGCTGCTGCTCAAAGGGCTGGAACGACTCCTGGCGCTGAGCCCGCCATAGGCGCAGCCGCCATCGGTCCGCACTCACTCAGAAACAAAAACAGCATCACCGTGACCGGGGTGGAACCGTCACCGACAGCCGCCATCAGGCCAGCGGTCAAAATGTCACACCCAAATGCCACCATGGCAACCGTCAGGCAGCCAGTAAGCCCTGACCCACTGAAAACGGCGCCTCATGAAAGATCGAGGCTAGGCGAAGTACTTGCCTGGACGATCGGTACCGACCCATTGAAGCCCGGGGGTACTTGCCCTATCCTGACAGTTGCAGGTCAAACAGAGGCCCGCTCCAACGATTCGACAAATCGAACGACGCCGCTCGAGGCCGCCGGACGGCATAGGCGGCAGGGTGCGGCAAGCGTTCGGGATAGGCCAGCAATGACGCCAGCCACCAATAGTCCCCACCCCACAGTGCGGACCGGCCGACCGGCCGCCGCCGGACGCCCGCTGTCCACAACGGCAAACCCTGACGGCGGGCCGCATACCGGGCTCGGCCGCCGACACCCGCACGTCCACGCCACCCGGAGCGACGACCACATCGGCATCCCTTACTGCGAGCGATGCGGGAGCGACGAATTCGTGTACCTGGAGACGTTCGTTCCCGCCAAGCACCACCGCGACGGAAGGGTCAACAAGCTGGGCGAGGTGACCTACTTCTGCTCGGGATGCGAGGACTATTCCGCACACGCCGTTCCCGCATCCTGGGTGCCGCCCGGCTGGTATCTCGGCTGACGGCTGCCCCCACCCTGCGGGGACAGCGCTGCATAAATCAGCGCTGCCTAGATCAATCCGTTCGAGAGGTGGTTGGCGGTGCCGAAGCGGTGCGCCGTGATGCTGACGGCCTGCTCGTGCAGGAACGGCAACAACTCGATGCGCCCGGCTTCCGTGACCGGATGGCAGTAAACGGCCAGGTCCGGGCGGCCGCCGGTGGCCTCGGCCAACGCCTTCATGTCCCCGCCGATCAGGCGGAACCGTGGTACCGGCAGCTGTGCTGCAGCGGCGAGCCGGCCTGCGGAAGCCAGCCATTCGGCGTCGTTCTCCACCGCCATACCGATCCCCAGCCCTGAAAGTACAGCACGCAACCGGGCGGGCAGTTCGACGGCGCTGGACACCTCGAGTTCCGAACCCGCCTGCACACCGGCGGCAACGACCCGGACCAGCTCTCCGAGGGGCTTGCCTTCAGAGAGCCGCACCGTGACCGGCAGCGGGCGGTAGCGGAAGACGTTGCGTTCGGCGCCCAGTCCGGAAACGTCCCTGGCGGTACCGAACTCCTCGGCCCAGGCCCGGGCATCGGAGGCCAGCGAGCGATGCAGGGTTGCAAGATCCTCGGCGGTCAGGAAGCCCTTGGCCGCGTCCTCGATCCGGCGCACACCGGAGTGCAGCACCGCCCGGCCTGCACCGGTCTCGGCAGCGGCGCTGGGCTTGCTGGCCCATTCGCCGAGCCCCGCGAGGTAGTTGGGGCCACCGGCCTTGCTACCGGCGCCAACTGCTGACTTTTTCCAGCCGCCGAAGGGCTGGCGCTGCACGATGGCACCGGTGATGCCGCGGTTGACGTAGAGGTTCCCGGCCTGGACGGTGTTCAGCCAGAGCGCAAGTTCATCCGAGTTGAGCGAGTGCAGGCCGGAGGTCAATCCGTACTCGATTTGGTTCTGGATCGCGATGGCGTCCTCCAGTGTCTCGGCCGTCATGACGCCCAGAACCGGACCGAAGAACTCGGTGAGGTGGAAGTAGGATCCGCGGCGGACGCCGTAGCGAACACCCGGGCTCCACAGCCTGCCGGAGTCGTCCAGCTGCTTCGGCTCGACGGCCCAGCTCTCGCCCTCGCCGAGGGTGGTGAGCGCGGTCAGGAGCTTCCCGTTGGCGGGTTCGATGATCGGGCCCATCTGGCTGGCCGGGTCCTCGGGGTAGCCGACCTTGAGCGAGGTGACGGCGTCGATCAGCTGGTTGTGGAAGCGCTTGGACTTGGCCACCGAACCGACGAGGATCACCAGCGACGCGGCGGAGCACTTCTGGCCGGCGTGGCCGAAGGCGGAGTACGCGACGTCCTTCGCCGCAAGGTCAAGATCAGCGCTCGGGGTGACGATGATGGCGTTCTTGCCGCTGGTTTCGGCCAACAGCGGCAGGTCCTTACGGAAGGAACGGAACAATTCGGCCGTCTCGTAGCCGCCGGTCAGGATGACTCGGTCCACGGCCGGGTGGGAGATGAGCTGCCGCCCGAGCGCGCGCTCACCCAGCTGGACCATGGTGAGCACGTCGCGCGGCACACCGGCTTCCCAGAGGGCTTCGACCATGACGGCACCGCTTCGGCAGGCCTGCTTCGCGGGCTTGATCACGACGGCGGAGCCGGCGGCGAGCGCGGCGAGGGTGGAACCGGCCGGGATGGCGACCGGGAAGTTCCACGGCGGGGTCACGACGGTCAGCTTGGCCGGAAGGAAGGCGGCCCCGTCGACGTCGTCGAGCTTGCGGGCCGATTCGGCGTAGTAGTGCGCGAAGTCGACGGCCTCGCTGACCTCGGGATCGCCCTGGTCGATCGTCTTGCCGGTCTCGCTGGCCATGACCTCGAGGAGGTCGGCGCGGCGGGCCTCGAGGACGTCGCCGGCACGGTGCAGAATCACGGCGCGTTCGGCGCCCGAGAGTGCACCCCAGGCCTTGCCCCTCTCGATGGCGGTGTCGATGACCGCGTTCAGGGCCGCCTCGTCGCTGATGGTGGCGGCCTCGACAGCGGCGTTGCCCAGTGTGGAGGTGGCCACGCGACCAAGGATGGCACGGCCCCAGTCTCGGTTCGCCGGCAGCGACGGATCGGTGTCCGCGGTGTTCTCGAACGAATCCTGCGGCAATGCCGCGGCCGGGAGGGCGCGGTTCTGCCGGCGGTTCGGGGCCGGAACCTCGTCGTCGAGTTCGGCGAGGGAGGCGAGGAAGCGCCCCTTCTCACGCTCGAAGAGTGATCTGCTTTCTGGGGATTTCCCCCCGAGTTCGAAGACTGCGGACATGAAGTTGTCCTGACTGGCGCCCTCTTCGAGGCGGCGGATCAGGTACGCGATCGCGACGTCGAACTCGGCAGGGTGGACCACCGGGGTGTAGAGCAGCAGCGAGCCGACATCTTTCTTGACGGCTTCCGCCTGGCCCTGTGCCATGCCGAGCAGCATCTCGAACTCGATGCCGGATTCCACGCCGCGCTTTTTAGCCAGCAGCCAGGCGAAGGCAATATCGAAGAGGTTGTGGCCGGCCACGCCGATCCGGATATTGCGGATGCGGTCCGGGTGCAGCGAGTAGTTGACGACACGCTTGTAGTTGGTGTCCGAGTCCTGTTTGGTGTTCCAGGTGGCGAGCGGCCAGTCGTGCAGGGAGGCTTCCACCTGCTCCATCGGCAGGTTGGCACCCTTGACCACGCGGACCTTGATCGCGGCGCCGCCGCCGGCGCGGCGGTCCGCGGCCCAGTCCTGCAGGCGGATCATGGCGGACAGGGCATCCGGGAGGTAGGCCTGAAGCACGATGCCGGCCTCGAGGTTCTTGAACTCGGGCTTGTCCAGGATCCGGGTGAAGACCGCGACGGTCATGTCCAGGTCCTTGTATTCCTCCATGTCCAGGTTGATGAACTTCGCCTGCTGTCCGCCGCTGGCGAAGGAGGCGGCACGGGCGAAGAGCGGGGTGAGCTTCTCCACGACGTGCTCCACGGCCTCATCGAAGGCCCACGCGGAGTGCGGGGCCACCGTCGAGGAGACCTTGATCGAGACGTAGTCGACGTCGGGCCGGGACAGCAGCGTGTGGGTTCCCTCGAGCCGGCGGGTGGCCTCGTGCTCGCCCAGCACGGCCTCGCCGAGCAGGTTGACGTTGAGCTTGATGCCGTCCGTCCGGATCTTGGCGATGGCCGGGCCCAGTTTGGCGTCGGTGGCGTCGACGATCAGGTGGCCGACCATTTCGCGGAGCACCCGGCGGGCGACCGGGATGACCACCTGCGGCAGGACCGGGGCCATGGTGCCGCCGAAGCGGACGGCGCTGCGCATGTACCAGGGCAAAAACGCCGGGACCTTGGGGGCGAGTGCGGCGAGGTTGCGGGCGGCGACCTGCAGGTCTTCGGGACGGACGACGCCGTCGACGAACCCGACCGTGAAGTCGAGGCCGTTGGGGTCCTTCAGGACGCCGGCGAGCTGCTCGGCCGAGGCGTCGACGGGCACCCTGGCGGCTTCGGTGAGCCAGCGGCGCACCAGCGCGATGGTGTCCTCGGCCAGTGCGGCGGCCTCAAGGACCGGGGAGCCTTCCGATACGGCTGCGCGGGTGGCTTCATTGCCGTTGGCGCTGCCGGCCTTCAGTCCGGATTCCGTTGACGTGTTGGTCATGGTGGCACTCGCTCTTTCTCAAAATGTGGACTGTTCTAGACATCAGTATGCGACCGGACTTTCATAAGATAAAGCGATGTTTTCTGAGCAATACTGATTAGAAAAATCGAACTTTCTTACCGGACGCTTCCCACTTCCTGCGCGTGTTCGGGCGTCCATCACTCAGCTTCGGCCGCGAACAACAAACGCACACGCTGAGGGCGCCGGGTAGTCGCCGCCGGATCCGAGGGAGCGTCCGGATCTCGGGCGTGGAACGTGAGGGAGCGTGGGGTGCTACCCGACGTCTCGCTGCATCTCGACGGCTTCTTCGTGCCGGGGACTGTCCGGGTTCATCAGGGAGTGCTTGCGGCCGTAGCCGAAGTAGATGGCCAGCCCGATGACCAGCCACACGACGAACCGGACCCACGTCTCCCAGTGCAGCTGAGTCATCAGGAACGCCGAGGCCAGCATGCCGAAGAGCGGAACCACCGGCATAAACGGCAGCCGGAAGGTGCGCGGGGCGTCGGGCTTCTTGTACCGGAAAATAATCACGGAGAGGCAGACAACGACGAAAGCGGCCAGGATGCCGATGTTCGTCAGGTCCGCGACGGCCTTGATCGGGAAGATGCCTGCCAGCACCGCCGAGGCCACACCCGCGATCCACGTGACGCGCTGCGGGGTGCCGTGGCGGTCGGTCTTGGCAAACCAACCCGGAAGCAGCCCGTCCCGGCTCATCGAGAACCAGACGCGCGTGACGCCGAGCAAGAAGGTCAGCATCACGGTCAAAATGGACAACACGGCAAAGACGGAAATGATCGTGGCAATCACGGGCAGGCCCACGCCGTTGAACGCGGAGGCGAAGCCGGCCTTGGGGTCGATGTCCTTATAGTTCTGCATGCCGGTGAGAACCAGCGTGGCGGCGACGTACAGCAGCATGGCGACGATCAGGGACATGATGATCGCCTTCGGCATGTGTTTCTTGCCGTCCGTCGCCTCCTCGGCAGCTGTGCTCATGGCGTCGTAGCCGAACACCGCGAAGAACACCGTGGCGGAGCCGGCCAGTACGGGGCCAAAGCCGCTGGGCATGAACGGGTTGTAATTGTTGGTGTTGATGTAGAAGATGCCCAGCCCGATGATGAAAAGGATCAGGACCACCTTGATGGCGACGGCCACCAGCTCGAAGCGCCCGAAGGTCTTGGTGCCGCGGGAGAGGATCCAGGTCACGAGCAGGCAGACAAAAATGGCGGGGACATTGGCGACGCCGCCGGTCCCCTCATCGAACGTCGAGGTCATCCAGGCGGGCATGTGAAGGCCGATACCGGCAAGGAAGGCGTCGAAGTAGCCGGAAATGCCGATGGCCACCACCGCCACGATCGCTATGTATTCCAACAGCAGGTCCCAGCCGATGAACCAGCCGATGACCTCGCCCAGCGCCACATACCCGTAGGTGTAGGCCGAACCGGCCCGGGGAATCATGCCGGCGAATTCGGCGTAGGACAGGGCCGCAGCCGCTGACGCCAGGCCCGCGATCAGAAACGAGACCAGCACAGCGGGGCCGACGCCGGGTTCGCCCTTGCTGCCGTGGGCCACCAGGCCTGCCAGCGAGAAGATGCCAACGCCAATAATGCCGCCGACGCCGATGGCTGTCAGCTGCCACAGACCCAGGCTCTTGAACAGGCCGCTGTGCTTGTTCTCTTCCTCAATGTCATCGATGGGCTTGCGCCGCATGATCGATCTGGTCAAATCTCTGGTGCTCATCGGGGTCTCCTGCGTAGGGGTTTCACCCATCAATCCGCCCTGTGATGGGGGTTACTCGGTGAGAACAGTATGCGAGCCTGATTCCATTAGATAAAGTGACTTCTCCTAATCATTAACCATTAGAATTCACAAAGGAATATTGATGCTCGATGTCCGGCGGTTGCGCCTGCTGCGCGAACTCAAGATCCGTGGCACGCTTGCCGAAGTCGCCGAAGCGCTGCAGTACAGCCCGTCGTCGGTCTCGCAGCAACTGGCGCTGTTGGAGAAGGAAGCCGGCGTCGAACTCCTGCGGAAAACCGGCCGCCGGGTGCAGCTCACTCCGCAGGCCGAAGTATTGGTGGCCCACACCGCCCAACTGCTCGAAACCCTGGAGCAGGCGGAGGCCGATCTCGCGGCCTCGCTGACCACTGTGACCGGGACGGTGCGGATCGCCGTCTTCCAGTCTGCGGCGTTGGCGCTGATGCCCGATGCCCTGACCCGGATGTCCGCCAGCTACCCCGAGGTCCGGGTCGAAATGATCCAGCGGGAACCCGAAACGGCCCTCCACGAAACCTGGGCACGGGACTTCGATCTGGTCGTTGCCGAACAGTATCCGGGCCACGCTGCACCCCGCTACGCCGAGTTGGACCGGATCCGCCTGACCGGCGACGCGATCAGGCTGGCGGTCCCGCCGTCGTCACCGGGCCGCCCTGCCATCAACTCACTCGCCGACACCGCGGGCCTGCCCTGGGTAATGGAGCCCCGCGGCGCGGCCTCCCGGCACTGGGCCGAGCAGGCCTGCCGGAGCGCCGGGTTTGAACCGGATGTCCGCTTTGAGACTGCCGACCTTCAGGCGCAGATCCGGCTGATCGAATCAGGCAATGCGGTGGCGCTGCTGCCTAACCTGGTGTGGACCGGCCGGGGCACCACTGCCCGGTTGCTTGAGCTCCCGGGCAATCCGCACCGCACAGTCTTTACGTCCGTGCGCCGCTCCAGCGCCAAACGCCCGGCCATCCTTGCGGCCCGCGAAATTCTTGCCGAGACCGCAGCGTCCATCGCGCCGGCCGCCTAACCCGTATCCCCGCCCGTGTTTGATGGCTCACAGCGGACCGGCGGCCCCAGCGCTAAACTGGTGCTGTTATGAACAGAACAATCTTCAAGTCCAAAATTCACCGCGCCACGGTCACCCACGCGGACCTTCACTACGTCGGCTCGGTCACCGTGGACCTGGACCTCCTCGAGGCCGCCGATATCCTTCCCGGCGAACTCGTCGCGATCGTTGACGTCACCAACGGGGCCCGGCTCGAGACCTACACCATCGCCGGCGAGCGTGGTTCCGGTGTCATCGGCATCAACGGAGCGGCAGCGCACCTGATGCACGTGAACGACCTCGTCATTCTGATCACCTACGCCCAGATGACCACGGAAGAAGCCAACGCCTACACCCCCAAGGTGGTCCATGTGGACGTGGACAACAAGGTGGTCCAAATCGGCAACGATCCCGCCGAGGGCCACACGGCCGGTCTCCTGCGCCCGCCGTACGCGCTGAACAACGCCACGTTGAACTAACCGGCCGGGTGCCCCCAGGCCCACGGCGCAGAACATCTTTCGGGTGGCCAACCGGTACCGGGTCCCCGCTCCTCGTCTGGGGACTGTCGCTACGGAACACCGGCGCGGCACTGACCCGGATCCGGGGACACCGCCGGTAGGCTGAAACAGGCCGAAGGCGGCAGGGAATTACGCACGGATTTTGGGGGAACGATTGCGCAGGGTTATTTCAGGCAGGCTTATTTCAGTCAGCGTTGAGGCAGGCAGCGTTGGGGCAGGCAGGCGTGATCTAACCAGCGCCCTATTGGTAGTTGCCCGGCGCCCTGGCGTTGTGGACTGGATCGCCTGCGGTGCCGCCGGGTTGCTGCTGGTCTCGTCCACCGCCTGCGCGGGCCCCACCCCCGCCGCCGCCAACCCCGCCGTCGAACCGGCCTCTTCGAGCACCTCGGCCACGCCCTCCGTCGCCCCCTCGTCCACGCCGACCGCCATGACCGACGCTGGTGCCCCGCTTGATCCGGACACCACCGCCGTTCCCAACGTGGCCGGGGCCTCGGCGCCGCGTCAGCAGCCGGCCTACGCCAGCAAGGCGCTGGACGTGCTGGCAACCCTCCCGGTCAAGGGCAGGGCGCCCAAGACCGGATATTCCCGCGACCAGTTCGGCCAGGCCTGGGCCGACGTCGACCGCAACGGCTGCGATACCCGCAACGACGTGCTCCGACGCGACCTTACGGCGGTAACCCTCGAGGCCGGGACCCGGGACTGCGTTGTGCTCTCCGGCGCCCTGAATGACCCATATACCGCGAAGCCCATCAACTTCGTTCGCGGAACCAGCACCAGCACCGCGGTCCAGATCGACCACGTCGTGGCGCTCAGCGATGCCTGGCAGAAGGGCGCACAGCAGCTGAGCCCGGCCCAGCGCCTTGCCTTCGCCAACGATCCGCTGAACCTCCTGGCGGTTGACGGCCCCGCTAACACGCAGAAGAGCGACGGCGACGCCGCCACCTGGCTGCCGCCGAACAAGTCCTACCGCTGCGCCTACGTAGCACGGCAGATCTCGGTCAAGGCAAGTTACGCGCTCTGGGTCAGCCAGGCGGAGCACGACGCCATGGCCAGGATCCTGGGTGACTGCCCGGGCGCCTTGGCCCCCACCAGCGAGCAGCCGCCCGCACCGGCTCCGGCCCCGGCGGTCGCGGCCGCCCCGGACGCAGCCGCACCTCCAGCCCCGGTGGCGCCGGCACCCGCGCCGGCTCCAGTTCCGGTCGCACCGGCCCCGGCCGCGGTGTACTACGCAAACTGCACTGCCGTGCGGGCCGCGGGCGCGGCCCCGATCCGGCGGGGACAGCCCGGTTACAGCAGCAAACTGGACCGCGACGGCGACGGAATCGCCTGCGAATAGATTCACCGCCGCACGGGTGCCCGGTGGCCGCGGGGCGCGGGGGGCTTCATCGGCTGCGCCATGTGCCGTCCCGGCAACCAGTCCGTGAGTGAGTCCACCGCCGCACGGGTGCCGGCGGACCATTCCCGGCGCGCGAGCAGCACGCCGGTAATACCCCTGGCCCGCCCGGCCAGTCCTACTGAGTGAGAAGCGCCCCTCCCGAGCAACCTGCGGGCGTCGGCCCCTGCATGCGGTCTGCGACGGCAGTTAAATGTTCTTTTTTGCCTCTTGACGTTCCTTATTGTGCGATTATGATAGATAATTATGTGAGTTGCTTCACACTATCCGCGCTGTTTCAAAGGAGAAATCATGACCATACACGAAGACGCGCTGCGCCGGGCCTCCAGCCAGGGCGGGTGGGACCGAAGGACGCTGCTGAAGACATTTGGTGCCGGCGCCGTCGCCATGGCCGGCGTTCCTTTGCTGGCAGGGTGCACGGGTGGGAGTGGCCCCGCGGCCAGCGGCGGCGGCAGCAAGTCGCTCTCTTTCGGATCGGGTTCGTCGGATGAAGTCCCGAAGGCCGCCTACAAGGCCGTCACAGATGCATTCACGAAAAAATCCGGCGCCACGGTCACCACCAACGTGGTTCCGCACAACGACTTCCAGAACAAGATCAACACCTACCTCCAGGGCAGCCCGGACGATACCTTCACCTGGTTCGCCGGCTACCGCATGCAGTACTACGCCGGAAAGGGCCTGCTCGCTCCGATCGACGACGTCTGGGAGAAAATCGGCGGCAATTATTCCGAGGCCATGAAGAAGGCCTCCACGGGCGCCGACGGCAAGATGTACTTCGTCCCGAACTACAACTACCCCTGGGGATTCTTCTACCGGAAGAGCCTGTGGGCCGAGAAGGGCTACGAGGTTCCCACCACCTTCGATGCACTGACCGCGCTGGCCAAGAAAATGCAGGGCGACGGCCTCATCCCGATCGAGTTCGCCGACAAGGACGGCTGGCCGGCGATGGGAACCTTCGACTACCTGAACATGCGCCTCAACGGCTACCAGTTCCACATGGACCTCACGGCACACAAGGAATCCTGGGACCAGAAGAAGGTCAGCGATGTCTTTGACACCTGGAAAGCACTCCTGCCCTTCCAGAACCCCAACGCCCTTGGCATGACCTGGCAGGACTCCGCGAAAAACCTCGGCGCGAAGAAGTCCGGCATGTACCTGCTCGGCTCTTTCCTCACCCAGCAGTACACGGACAAGGACGTCGCCGCTGACATCGATTTCTTCCCGTTCCCGGAGCTGGCGATGGAGGGCCGGGACGCCGTCGAGGCACCGATCGACGGGCTCTTGCTGTCCAAGAAGGGCGGGCAGAACCAGACCGCGAAGGACTTCCTGGCCTACCTCGGCACGCCCGAGGGACAGGACGTGTACGCCTCCGTCGACAGCTCAAACATTGCCGCCGCCAAGGGCGCCGATACGTCGAAGTTCTCGCCCCTGAGCAAGAAGATGGCCGACGTCATCGCCAACGCCAAGAACATCAGCCAGTTCTTTGACCGGGATGCGCTGCCGGCAATGGCGAACAACGTCATGATCCCGGCACTGCAGTCCTTCATCAAGGACGGCAACGTGGACGTCAAGAACCTGGAAGCCCAGGCCAAGTCGCTCTACGCCGCCCAGTAGCGGTCACTCGGCCACCACGATCCGGCACTAAGGAATATGTTCTAGTGAGTACACCATCCAATACGAGCCCCGCCCGGGCGCGGCGAACAGCCGGCGCCCCGGCGGGGCGGGTCCGGCGGCTCACCCGCCGCGACAAGTGGGTCCTGGGCCTTATGGTGGGCCTGCCCACCCTCATCCAGCTGGTGCTGGTCTGGATCCCGACGCTGCTGTCGGCAGCCCTGTCCTTTACCCGGTGGAATGGCCTGAGCCTGGACGATATTAAACCGACAGGGCTCAGCAACTATGAGTTCATCGCCCAGAATTACCCTCCGTTCTGGCCTGCCGTGCAACACAACGTGCTCTGGCTGGTGTTCCTCGCTCTCATCGCGACGCCGCTGGGGCTGCTGCTGGCCATCCTTTTGGACCAGAACATCCGCGGCAGCAAGATCTACCAGAGCATCTTTTTCACTCCCGTGATGCTTTCGCTGGCACTCATCGGCGTTATCTGGCAGCTCTTTTACAACCGCGACAGCGGGCTCCTGAACTTCCTGCTCGGCACCGCCGGGACCCCGCAGGCCATTGACTGGTTCGGCGATTCCAGCGTCAACATCTGGGCTGCGCTCATCGCAGCGACGTGGCGGCACGCAGGCTACGTCATGATCCTCTACCTGGCCGGGCTCAAGGGCGTGGACCCCACCCTTCGCGAAGCCGCGCAGATCGACGGCGCCAACGCGGTGCAGACCTTCTTCCGGGTCATCTTCCCGGCCATGCGTCCGGTCAACGTCATCATCATCGTCATCACCGTGATCGAGTCCCTCCGGGCATTCGACATCGTGTACGTGATCAACCGCGGCACCAACGGCCTGGAACTCATCAGCGCCCTGGTCATCCAAAACCTGGTCGGCGAGGGTCAGGTGATCGGCGTCGGATCGGCGCTGGCCGTCATCCTCCTTGTCATTTCCCTGGTCCCCATCACGTTCTACCTGTCCAGGGCTTTCGGAAAGGACAAAGAGGCATGAGCATCGCACAGCCTACGGACGCGGCCGCGGCGAGCGGCCCGGCGGGCGGTTCGACGGCCGGTTCGACGACCGGGCGGCGCCCCCGCCCGGGATCCGGCCAGCCGGTGAGCAACAACCCCGGCAGGCACGGCAGGCGCCACTACGGCATCCACATCTTCCTCACGGTGCTTGCCATAATGTGGCTCATTCCCCTGGTCTGGACCATTTTCACCGCCCTGCGCCCCAAAGCGGACACGGACAAGTACGGCTACTTCAGCTTCGGCGGGTCCTTCAACTTCGACAACTTCAGCCAGGCATGGACCCAGGGCGGCTTCGCCCAATACGCCTGGAACTCCGCCCTGATCACCATCCCGTCCGTCATTCTCGTGCTCTTCTTCGCATCGATGATGGCGTTCGCCGTGAGCCGGGTCAGCTGGAAGTTCAACGTCACGCTCCTGATCATGTTCACCGCGGGGAACCTTCTCCCGCCGCAGGTCCTCGCCGCGCCGCTGTTCGAAATGTTCAAGCTGCTGCCGCTGCCGTACAGCGTCAGCGATTCCGGGAGCCTGCTCAATACCTACATCAGCGTGATCGCCGTCGACACCGCCTTCCAGATCGGCTTCGTGACCTTCGTCCTGTCGAACTACATGAAGGCTCTCTCCCCCGAGCTCACCGAGGCCGCATTGGTTGACGGGGCAGGCATCTGGCGCCAGTACTGGGACATCATCCTGCCGCTGTGCCGCCCTGCACTGGCCGCCATGGGCACCCTCGAAGTCATCTTCGTCTACAACGACTTCTTCTGGCCGCTGCTCTTCCTGCAAAGCGGCGACCGCCTTCCGCTCACGACGGCTGTCAACAACCTCCAGGGCCAGTTCCTCTCCAACTACAACCTCATCGCAGCCGGCGCGATGATCACGGCGATTCCCGCCCTGGTGATCTACCTCGCGCTCCAGCGACACTTCGTGGCAGGCCTGACTCTCGGCTCCAGCAAAGGATAATTGTGGACACCAATACCGACAACGCCGGCATGGACTACATCACGGCCCGCCTCGCCACGGAGGGCTCCCCGGCGCTGGCCTTCGGCGGGGACTACAACCCGGAGCAGTGGCCCGAGGAGACCTGGGACGAGGACGTCCGGCTGATGCGCGAGGCCGGTGTGAACCTGGTCAGCGTCGGCATCTTCAGCTGGTCCCTGCTCGAGCCGTCCGAGGGCGTCTACGACTTCGGTTGGCTGGACAGGATCCTGGACCTGCTGCACGCCAACGGCATCCGCGTTGACCTAGCGAACGCCACGGCCTCACCGCCGCCCTGGTTCAGTCACAAGTATCCCCAGTCCCTTCCGGTGACGGCCGACGGCGTCCGCCACAGCTACGGTTCACGGCAGGCTTTCGCCGCCTCCAGCCCCGACTACCGCCGGGCCGCCGCCGCGCTGACCGAGCAGATCGCCGCCCGCTACAAGGACCATCCCGCCGTCGTCATGTGGCACATCCACAACGAGTACGGCTGCCACAACCAGCCCGACTTCTCCGACGGCGCCGCCGCCGGTTTCCGGCGCTGGCTCGAACGCCGGTACGGCGGCCTGGAGGACCTCAACGCCGCGTGGGGAACCGCCTTCTGGTCCCAGCGCTACTCGGCCTGGGACGAGATCCTGCCGCCGCGGACGTCCGGAACCTGGGTCAACCCGACCCAGCAACTGGACTTCGCTCGCTACTCCTCCGACGAGCTCCTCGAATGCTATAAGGCCGAGGCCGCGATCATCCGCTCACATTCGGGGCACCCCGTGACCACCAACTTCATGGGCTTCAACATGGGCCTGCACCAGCCGGTGGACTACTGGCGCTGGTCCGAGGAGATGGACGTGGTCTCCAATGACCACTATTTAATCTCCGAGGACCCGCGGAACTTCCAGGAGCTTGCAGCCACCGCGGACCTCACCCGCGGCTGGGCCAACGGCAAGCCGTGGCTGCTCATGGAACATTCCACCTCGGCCGTGAACTGGCAGCCCCGCAACATCGCCAAGGCGCCCGGCGAGATGCTGCGCAATTCCCTGCAGCACGTGGCCCGCGGTGCCGACGGCGCGCTGTTCTTCCAATGGCGGGCCTCGAGGGCGGGCGCCGAGAAGTTCCACTCCGGGATGCTGCCGCATGCCGGCACGGACACCAAGGTCTGGCGTGAGGTGGTCCAGCTGGGCCGGGCGCTCCGCAGCCTCGCGGAAGTCAGCGGCTCGGTGGTGACCGGCGCCTCCGGCCGGGTGGACGTCGCCATCCTGCACGACACCGACGCCCGCTGGGGATCGGAGCTGGATTCCCACCCGAGCATCGACTCCTCCAACATCGCCGAGACCCGGCGCTGGCATGATGCGTTTTACCGGGCGGGTATCCCTACGGACTTCCGCCGGAGCACCGACGACCTCTCCGGCTACCGGCTCGTCGTTGCCCCGATGCAGTACCTGCTCAGCGATGCCGGCGTCGCAAATCTGGCCGGCTACGCGCAATCCGGAGGGCACCTCGTGGTGAGCTATTTCTCCGGTATCGTGGACGAAAATGACCACATCAGGCTTGGCAGCTACCCCGGCGCGTTCAGCAAACTCCTGGGCGTGCAGATGGAAGAGTTCTTCCCGCTGCGCGCCGGAGAATCTGTCCGGCTCAGCAGTTTTGGCACCGGTACGTGCTGGCAGGAACTCGGGAAGGCCGCGGGTGCCGAAGTTCTCGCGGCCGTTACCGAGGGGCCTGCCGCCGGTTCCCCTGCTGTGACCCGACACCGCACCGGCAGCGGCCGTGCCTATTACGTCGCCACCTCTCTGGCGCCGGCCGGCATGGCCGAATTGCTCGACGTCGTATGCTCCGACTCGGCCGTGCAGCCCCTCCTCACCGGTCTTCCCGCCGACGTCGAGGTCGCACGGCGCAGTAAGAACGGCACCGACTGGACGTTCTTCATCAACCATGGAGCCGGGGAGGCCCGGCTGGACGTCAACGGCGTCGACCTCCTCAGCGGGGACGATACCGGCGGCGCCCTCACCCTGGCGGCCGGCGGGGTCGCCGTCGTCCGGTCCCAAACCTCAATCCACTAAGGACACCAAATGCTCGCCGCAGCCCGCCACTCAGCCATCCTCGCGGAGGTTCAACGTGAACGGATCGTCCGCGTCGCGGACCTTGCCCGGATGCTCGGCGTCTCCCTCATGACCGTGCGGCGGGACATCGATGCCCTCGACTCGGCCGGCGCCCTGGAGAAGATCCACGGCGGCGCCAAACTTCCCGGCGGCGCCAGCACCCACGAACCCGGCTTCGAGCTGAAAGTGACACAGCTTAAGGAAGAAAAATTGGCGATCGCGCAGGAGGCCGCCGCCCAGGTGCGCGAGGGAATGGCGGTGGGACTCAGCGCCGGCACCACCACCTGGGCGCTGGCCCAACTGCTCGCCGCCGGCCCCAGGATCACGGCCGTGACCAACTCGGTGCGGATCGCTGATGTGTTCCACCAGAGTTCGTCCCCGTCCACCGTGATCCTGACCGGCGGCGAGCGCACGCCCTCCGACGCGCTGGTCGGCCCACTGGCCACGTCCGCCCTCAAACAGCTGCATCTGGACGTGCTGTTCCTGGGCGTCCACGGCGTCGACCCCGACGCCGGCTTTACCACCCCGAACGTGCTGGAGGCCGAAACCGACCGGGCGTTCGTGGCGGCGGCCCGCCGGGTGGTGGTCCTGGCCGACCACACGAAGTGGGGAACGCTCGGCATCAGCACCATCGCCGACCTTGAAGATGCCGACGAACTCATCAGCGACGACCTATTGGGAGGCGAAGCCAGGCGCATCCTCAGCAAACGCGTCGGAAGACTCCGGCTGGCCCCGACCGGCAACGCACCCGGCGCCGTCGCCGGCTAACCACACCGGCCCCAACCACCCCATCCGCCCTGACAACGCCTGGAGCTGCCGTGAACGACCCGGACCTGAATCTTGCCCCGGAAACCCGGGCCGCAGGAACTGCCACGCCCCCGGCTCCGCTGTATCTGCGGCGCTCGGGGACCGCGCTGCTCATCGACTTCAGCACCGGCGAACCGGCGTTGTTGCACTTCGGAGCCGATCTCGGCCCCGAACTCCCGGACCTGACTATGCTGCGTGACCCGGTGCCTCACTCCGCCTTGGATGTTCCGGTGATCCTGGGCCTGATCCCGCAGGCCTCCTCCGGCTGGCGCGGGCGTCCCGGGCTCCGAGGTCACCGCAACGGCCGGGCGTTCTCGTCCCGGCTCCGGCTGGTGTCCGCCGCAGCTGCCGCGGATGATGCCGGATCCGCCGTCATCAGCCAGACCGACCCCCACGCCGGCATCACAGTCCGCACCGAGATCCGGCTCAACGACGGCGGCCTGCTGCAGCTGCGGCACATCCTGGCGAACGACGGACCGGAGGACTACACCGTCGAGGAGCTGGCCGCGGTGCTGCCGGTGGGCCGCGCGGCCGTGGAAGTCCTGGACCTGACCGGACGCTGGTGCCGGGAGTCCCACCCCCAGCGTCTCCCGCTGCAGCAGGGCACCTGGGTCCGCTCGGGCCGGCACGGCCGCACCGGCCACGATTCCTCACTCCTGCTGGCCGCCGGCACCGCCGGGTTCGGGTACCGCCACGGACAGGTGTGGGCCGTCCACCTGGGCTGGAGCGGCAACCACGAAAGCTTCGTTGACACGGCCGGCGACGGCCGGACCGTCATCGGCGCGACCGAGCTGCTCGGATCCGCGGAGATCACCCTGGCGCCGAATGCCCGCTACGAGACCCCGTGGCTTTTTGCCGCCTATTCCGCAGCCGGCCTGGACGGCATCAGCGAAGCCTTCTACGCCTGGTTCCGCGGACGGCCGCACCACCCCGGCGCGGAATCGGGTAAACCCCGCCCGGTGGTCCTGAACGTCTGGGAGGCAGTCTATTTCGACCACCGGCTTCCGGCCTTGCTGGAGCTGGCCGAGTCCGCCGCCAACCTGGGCGTCGAACGCTACGTGCTCGACGACGGCTGGTTCCGTGGCCGGCGCAATGACACCGCGGGCCTCGGCGACTGGTATGTCGACGAGCAGCTCTGGCCCGGCGGCCTGGCGCCGCTGATCGACGCGGTAACCGGCCACGGCATGGAGTTTGGTCTGTGGGTGGAACCTGAGATGATCAACGAGGACTCGGACCTCGCCCGCGCGCACCCGGACTGGATTGCCGGGCCGGCGCCACGCTCCCCGGCCGGAACCGCCGGCACCGCCGGCCGGCTGCCGGAACGGTGGCGGCACCAGCAGGTCCTCGACCTCGTCAACCCCGATGCCTGGCAGTACATCTTCGACCGGCTCGATGCGCTCCTCCGGGAAAACCGGATCAGCTACCTCAAGTGGGACCAGAACCGGGACCTGACCGAGATGGGCCACAACGGCCAGCCTTCGGTCCACGCCCAGACCCGGGCTGTCTACCGGCTCCTGGACAAACTACGCAGCGCCCACCCCGGAGTCGAGATCGAAAGCTGCTCTTCCGGGGGCGCCCGTGTTGACCTCGGCATCCTGGAACGCACGGACCGGGTCTGGGGCTCGGATTGCAACGACGCGCTGGAGCGGCAGACCATCCAGCGGTGGACCGGAATGGTGGTGCCGCCGGAACTCGTCGGGTCGCACATCGGGCCCACCACAAGCCACACCACAGCGCGCACCCACGACCTCTCGTTCCGGGCGATCACCGCGATGTTCGGCCATTTCGGCCTCGAATGGGATGTCCGGCAACTCGACGGCGCCGAGCGCCGGGAGCTTGCCCAGGCGGTCGCGCTGTTCAAGCAGTACCGTCCGTTGCTGCACAGCGGGCGGATGGTGCGGGCCGACGAACCCGATCCGGGGCTGCGGCTGCACGGTGTCATCTCCCACGACGGCAGCGAAGCCCTGTATGCACTGGTGTCCGTGTCGACCTCGTTCGCCGAAGTCCCCGGACGGGTCAGCCTGCCCGGCCTGCAGTCCGAGGACCGTTACCGGGTGGAGGCCGTCTACCCGGCACCCAACGACGCACGGGCCTTCATGCAGGCCGTTCCGCCGCCCTGGCTGGCCGACGGCGTCGAGGCCACCGGCCGCTTCCTGGCGGCCTCCGGCCTGCCAATGCCGGTCCTCAACCCCGAGCACGGCGTGCTCCTGGCCGTCCGCCGCGTGGACGAAACCGATGCCGCCCACAGCGGCCACCCCGTAAGGAACTCCTAGCATGGGCCAGATCACGAAGCGTGCCTACAAGCTCTCGGACGGACGGGACCTGATCTACTTCGACGACGCCGACACGGCGCTGCCGCCGGACCGCGGACCGGACCTCCGCGAGCCGGCGACGCGCCCGCCGACGGCTACCATGCGCCAGGACGTGTTGACCGGCGAGTGGATTTCGATCGCCGCGGCCCGGCAGAACCGGGTGGTCCTTCCTCCCTCGCACCTGGATCCGCTCTCCCCGGCCTCGCCGGGGAACCCCTCCGAAATTCCCAGCCCCTACGATGTGGCCGTCTTCGAGAACAAGTCCCCGTCCTTCGGGCCCGCACTGTCCGGTCCCGCAGCGCCGGAAGGCTTGGCGGACCTCGCCGGTGTGGGGCTCGGCCGGAGCAGGCAGTCCGTAGGCCGGTGCGAAGTGGTGTGCTTCTCGCCGGAGCACACGGGATCGCTCGCCGAGGTGTCGTTGTCCCGGATGCGCACGGTCGTGGAGGCCTGGGCGGACCGGACCGCCGCACTGTCCGAACTGCCCGGCGTCGAACAGGTCTTTCCCTTCGAGAACCGGGGCGAGGCAATCGGGGTGACCCTGCACCACCCGCACGGGCAGATCTATGCCTACCCCTACATCACGCCGCGCACGGCCCAGCTGATCCGTTCGATCGAGAACTACGGCGGCCCGATGTTCGAGGACATCCTCGGCTTCGAACAGCAGTCGGAGCGGGTGGTGCTGCAGGGTGAGCATTGGACCGCGTTTGTTCCCTTCGCGGCCCGCTGGCCGCTGGAGGTCCACATGCTGCCGCACCGGCACGTCCCTGACCTTGCGGCCACCACGGCCACTGAACGCACCGAATTTGCGGCGCTTTATCGTCGGCTCCTGCGCGGCGTCGACGGGCTGTACGGCACCCCCACCCCGTACATCTCGGCTTGGCACCAGGCCCCCGTCCACACCCACCGGGACGATATCCGGCTGATGCTGCAGCTGACCTCGCCCCGGCGGGAGGAAAACAAGCTCAAATACCTGGCCGGATCCGAAGCGGCGATGGGGGCGTTCATCGCCGACATCCCACCGGAAACCGCAGCGGCCCGGCTCCGGGACGCCATCGACAAGGCAGACCCTGACAAGGAAGATACTGACACGGCACACCCTGATAAGGAAGCTCCAGCACAGCCATGACCGACCTTTTGCAGCGCGGACGCGAGTACTTTTCCAGCCAGTTCGGCGCCGCCCCGGGGGGCCTGTGGTCGGCCCCGGGACGGGTCAACCTGATCGGCGAGCACACGGACTACAACGACGGTTTTGCCTTCCCTCTTGCGATCGAAAAGCGGACGCTCGTCGCGGCCAGCGTCCGCGCGGACCGCCGGCTGCGCGTCGCCAGCAGCTCTTTCCCCGGCGTCGTGGAAGTCAGTCTCGACGGGCTGGATCCTGACGCCCTGCACGGCTGGGCCGCATACCCGCTGGGCGTTGCCTGGGCCATGTCAGAAGCTGCGAGGGAGAGCGGGGGCCCAGTGGACGGCCTGGCCGGCATGGATCTGGCCCTCAGCTCGGACGTACCGGCCGGCGCCGGACTGTCGTCCTCGGCCGCCGTCGAGTGCGCCGTGGCCCTGGCCCTGAACGAGCTCTGGGGGCTGGGGCTGGGCCGGCAGCAGCTGGCGCGGATCGGCCGGTTGGCAGAGAACCGGGTGGTCGGCGCACCCACCGGCATCATGGACCAGTCGGCCTCGCTGTTGGGCGAGCCGGACCACGGCATCCTGCTGGACTGCCAGAGCCTGCAGACCGAGTCGATCGCGCTCGGCTTCGCCGGCGCCGGGCTGGGGCTGCTCGTGATCGACACCCGCACCAGTCACTCCCACGCCGACGGCGGCTACGCCAGCCGGCGTCGGTCCTGCGAGGAGGGAGCCCGGGCCATGGGCGTCGGCAGCCTGCGGGCCTTGGGCCCCGCGGACCTGCCGCGCGCCGCAGCCCTGCTGGACACGCAGACCTTCCGCCGGGTCCGTCACGTCATCAGCGAAAACCAGCGGGTCCTGGACACCGTTGCCACGCTGCGGACTAGAGGCCCGGCCGCCATCGGACCGTTCCTGAACGCATCGCACGTATCGATGCGCGACGACTTCGAGATCTCCACCGCGGAACTGGACCTTGCAGTTTCCAGTGCACAGGTGCTCGGTGCCGTCGGCGCCCGCATGACCGGCGGCGGCTTCGGCGGTGCCGCGATAGCGCTGGTCCGCGATAGCGACGCCCGCAGGGTCGCCGAGGGCGTGGCCCAGGCCTTCGACCGGGCCGGATTCGCCGCGCCGCGCATCTTTCCCGTTACGGCGTCCGAGGGCGCCCGGCGCGAATCCTAGGCGGGCAACCCCGCTGCCGCTCCGGTTCAGGGCTCAGACCCGCGCGAGCCCGGCGACCTCGGCGAGGAGCTCCACTGAACGCAGCCTGTCCCCGACGACGGCGCTCTGGTGCGCGACGATCAATTCGTCGGCGTCGGCATGCCGGGTGAATTCCTCAAGGTACTCCAGTACGGCGGCCGGGGTACCGACCGCGGAGTACTTCATCATCTGCGCCAGGTGCTGTCCTTGGGGCGAGTCCAGGATCATGTCAGCCTCGTCGTCGCTGAAGACCCGGCCGTTGCCGAAAAACAGCGAGACCCGGGCCCGTTTGGTGGCCTGGAACATTTCCTGCGCGGCTGTGGCGGAATCCGCGGCGATCACGTTGGCGGCGGCGATCACGTGCGGGGCGTCCAGCTGCTCGGAGGGCCGGAATTCGCGGCGGTAGATTGCCACGGCATCCTGCAGGGCATTCGGCGCGAAGTGCGAGGCGAAGGAGTACGGCAACCCCAACTGGGCGGCCAGCCTGGCCCCGAACAGCGACGAGCCCAGAATGTAGAGCGGCACGTTGGTGCCCTTGCCCGGGGTGGCCTCCACGCCCGGGATGCGGGTGGGACCGGTCAGGTAGCCTTGCAGTTCCAGGACGTCCTGGGGGAAGCTGTCCGCGCTCATCGGGTCACGGCGCAGGGCCCGCATGGTGTTCTGGTCGCTGCCGGGGGCGCGGCCCAGCCCGAGGTCGATCCGCCCGGGGTGCAAGGTCTCGAGGGTGCCGAACTGCTCGGCGATGGTCAGCGGCGAGTGGTTTGGCAACATCACGCCGCCGGCACCAAGCCGGATGCTCTTCGTGTGAGCGGCGATGTGGGCTATTAGGACGCTGGTCGCGGAGGAGGCGATGGAGGACATGTTGTGGTGTTCGGCGTACCAGATGCGGCGGTAGCCCAGCTCCTCGGCCCGTTGCGCCATGGCCACGCTGCCGGCGAAGCTTTCCGCCGCGGTCTGGCCCTTGCCGATGATTGCCAGGTCAAGGATGGAAAGCGGAACAGTCACGGAAAAGCCGGCCTTTCGTAGCGGGAAAATCTCAGGCGCCGGACGGGATCCCGCCCGGCGCACACTGGTGCCAACGACGCCGGGGGCGGGCTTATTTCTGCCTGCCTGTGGCGCTCCCCAGCTCTGCGCGCCAGCCGGCACGGGCGAGACCGGACAGGTCGCAAGGACCGGCAAGTGTTGCGCCGCGCAATGCGCTCGGCCGGACGACCCCAGCCTCAGGCGACGCAGCCCCCCAGCGCGATCTGCGAGTCGATGGCATGGATCTGGTTCTGCACGCTGCCCAGCTGGTCCTGTAGGCCGCCGAGCAGTTTCTTCTGCGCGGCGACGGCGTCCTTGTTCGCACCCTTCTTTGCCTGCAGCTTATTGAGCTCCATCGCCGCGTCCGTGACCTTCCCGTCCAGGTCGGTCAGTTGCAACTGCAGGTCCTTGAGCTTGGTTTCCGTGGCGCTGATCTCCCCGGTGAGGCGGTTCAGTTGATCCAGCAGCGGGTTGACCTGAGTCTGGAGCTCCAGGATCTTGGCCTCCTGGGCCTCGATCTGGGGGTTGAGCACATCGAGCTGGGCGACGAGGGAGTCCTGCGCCGCGGTCAATGCCGCGATCTCCCTCGCCATAGCAGCGGCGGCGGCGATGGATTTGTCCACCGTTCCCTGCAGTGCCGGCAGTTCGGCCTGCAGGGCGGCAACGTCGGCTGCCTTGGCAGCTGCCGCGGCGTTGGCTGCGTCGAGTGCCGTGGTGGCCGCGGCGAGATTGACCTTGAGGCCTGCGAGTACCTGCTTCTGCTCGGCGATGGCTGCCTGACTGGCGGCCACCCCCTCGGTCAAAGTCGGAAGCTGCGCTTCCAAGCCCGTCACGAGCTGCTCCTGGGCCGCAACCGCCGCAGCCGCTGCCGCTGCCGTGGACTTGAGCGCCGGGAGCTGCCCCTGCAGCGCGGAGAGCTGGTCCAGCTTGGGGGCAACTGCTGCAGAGGCATCCGCCAAGGACTTCTGGAGCGTCGGAAGCTGAGCCTGCAAGGCGGCCAGCTCGGTCTGCTTCGCCACGACGGCGTCGTTGGCTGCTGTGAGCGAGGCCTGCAGCGGAGCCGCCTGCTGCTGCAGCGCACTGCTGTCCGCTTGTTTTGCCAGCAGCTGGGAGTTCAACGTAACAACCGCGTTCTGCAACGTCGCCAGATCTCCCGTGTATCCGGCGATTTCGGTGTTCTTGGCGCTGATCTGGCCGTTCAGGGTGTTCAGTGTCGCCTGCTTGGCGTCCCGCTGTGCGATCAAGTCCCGCTTCGCCTGGGAGTTGCCGTTGAGCTTACTAATCTGGGCATTGAGTGTGGCAATGTCCGCCTCGAGTGTGGTTGCGCTGGCCTGTAGCGCGGCCAGCTCATCCTGCGCCTTGGTGAGCTGGGCCTGCTTGGCCGCAATCGCCGTCTTCTTTTGGTCGATCTGATGCTGCAGTGTGGTGATATCTCCGGTCACCCCCGCGAGCTTATTGGTGTTGGCGGCGACGGCAGCCGCGGCGCTGTCGGCGGCGCTGCGCAAGTTGCCCAGTTCCGTCTGCGCTGCAGTGATAGCGGCATTTTTGGCAGCGAGGGCGTCTGCCGCATCCCGGGCCGCTGCCTGAAGGCCTCCCAGCGACGCCTCGGCCGCGGAGATCTCGGCGTTCTTCGCTGTCACGGCGTCTGCCGCCGCTGCAGCGGAAGTCCGAAGGGTGTCCAGAGTCGCCTTGGCTGTCGCGACTTTCTCAAGCTGCGCGTCGAGCTCGGCCTGCGCCGCCGTCCCGCGGCCTTCGAGGGCAGCGAGCTCCTCCTCGGCGGCGTTGAGGGCCAGCGCCGCAGCTGCCTCGTCGGAGGCTGCCGCGTCTGCCGTGGCGGTCAGAGTCTCCAGTTCTCCCTCGGCGGCAGCCGTTGCGGCGTTCTGCGCGGCGAGGGCTGCCGCAGCGTCGTCGGCGACGGTCTGGAGTGAGGCCTGCTCGGTCTCAGCTGCCCGCAGCTCGTTTGTCTTCGTCGCGATCTGGGCGGTGAGGTCGTCCTTGCGGCTGGTCAACTGCGCGGCAGTTGCCTCCGCAAGTGCAAGTTCTTCCTGCAGAGGGGCCAGCCGCGCCTCTGCGGCGGCCCGCTGGGCCGCCAGGTCGGTGAGAGCGGCCTGCGACTCCTCGACGGCAGTCTTGGCCGCAGACAGGGAGGACTGCAGCGAAGCAAGCTTATCCGTCGCCGCAGAGATGTCGCCGTCGAGCTTCTGCCCTTCCGCCTCCATCGCCGTGATCGACTGTTGCGCCGCAGCGATCTGCGCGGCCAGGGACTTCGCGGTGTCCTGCAGTGCGTTCCTTTCACCCTGCAGTCGCATGATGAGGTCCGCGTTCTTGCGTGCGGCTGCCTTCAGCAGGTTTTCCTGCACGGTGCCGCGGTGGGAAAGTTGGTTGACTGCGCCTTTGCAGATTGCTCCCGGCTGGCCGGTATCCGCACTCGCCTGCGGTGCGAACATGATGACGCCGCTGAGCACCATCGGGGCGACAACAGCAGCCGCAAGGCGCCGGCGCACGTCAGCGCGGCTTATGACGGCGTGGTTGGATGGATTGGACATGTGAGACCCCCAGGCGAGAAGCGGAAAACAGGAGATGCGGCCCGCGGCCGCATCTGGTAATTCCAATGCTAGGGGCGCGATGAGGCGTCGAATCGGGAGTCTCCACTCGTTTTCTGCGGTACTTCTACTTGTCTTTTCGCTGGAGTACTCACTTTTGCGGGGGCCACTACTTGGTTGTCTTCCGGAACGAGGATTCTTCGGCTTCCCCGGGGGTGGCTTTGCGCCTTAGTACGGTCGCTGAGGGTGTGGAATACTCAGCACGCTTAGTAGGTTGCCGCCTGTATGACCCACGACAATCCGCACCGCCATGAACCAACCGCGACGATCGACTTGAAGGACCTTGGAACTGTCCACCGGCTGGGTTTCGGCGCCATGCGCATCGTCGGTGACGGCGTCTGGGGCGAACCCGCCGACCGGAACGCGGCCATCGCCGTCGTCCGCCGGGCCGTCGAGCTGGGCGTCGACTTTATCGATACCGCCGACTCCTACGGGCCCAACATCAGCGAGGAGATCCTTGCCGAGGCCCTTCACCCCTACCGTGACGGTTTGCAGATCGCCACCAAGGTCGGTTTTACCCGCACCGGCCCCAATGCATGGGTGCCGGTGGGCCGCCCCGAATACCTGCGCCAGCAGACCGAGTTGAGCCTGCGCAAGCTCCAGGTGGACACGCTGGACCTGCTCCAGCTGCACCGGATTGACCCCAAAGTGGATCAGGAAGAGCAGTTCAGCGTGCTCCGCGACCTTCAGCAGGAGGGCAAGGTCAGGGCCCTCGGGCTGTCCCAGGTCAGCGTGGCCGAACTGGAGGAAGCCGGGAAGTACTTCACTGTCTCCACGGTGCAGAACCGCTACAACCTGACGGACCGCAGCTCGGAGGACGTGCTCAACTACGCGGAGGAACACGGCATTGGCTTCATCCCGTGGGCCCCGATCTCGGCCGGCGAACTTGCCCGTCCGGGCGGCCCGCTGGATGAGGCGGCCACGCGGCTGGACGCCACCACCTCTCAGGTGGCCCTCGCCTGGCTGCTGCGCCGCTCCCCGGTCATGATGCCGATCCCCGGCACCGGCTCCGTCATGCACCTCGAAGAGAACCTGGCCGCCGGTGGCATCGTCCTCGACGACGCCACTTTTGCCGGGCTCGAAGCAGCACGCTAAGAACCGAACCACCACATCCACCCTTTGACCGGCCCTGTGGCCGGCAGAACAGGAGCAAACATGGCTAACATTCTGATGGTCGTATCCGCCGCGGATTCCCTCACCATGCGGGACGGCAGCAAGCACCCCACCGGCTACTGGGCCGAAGAACTCGTAGTCTCCCGCCAGACCCTGCTCGGCGCCGGCCACACCGTCCGGATCGCGACCCCCGGCGGCGCCAAGCCCACCGTGGATGAGGTCAGCCTGGCGCCAGAGTCCGCCGGCGGCCAGGACCGCGCCGACGGCTTTCGCAAGTACCTGACAGAAATCGACGCCGAACTCTCGGCCCCGCTGGTGCTGGCCGACGTCGACCTTTCCACGTACGCCGCGATCGTGATGCCCGGCGGCCACGGCCCCATGGCCGACCTGTTCCAGGACGCAGACCTCGGCCGGTTGCTGATCGAGGCCAACAGGGACGGCAAGGTCATCGCACCCTTCTGCCACGGCCCCGCCGGACTGCTGAGCGCCGTGGACGACGCCGGAAGCTTCGCCTTCGCCGGGCGCCGCCTCACCGTATTCACCAACGAAGAGGAGCTCGGCGGCGGCACCGGGGCGAACACGCCATGGTTCGTTGAAGACATGCTGAAGGAGAAGGGCTCGGTCGTGGAAAACGGGGCCGCCTGGAGCTCCCACGTGGTCCGCGACGGGAACCTCATCTCCGGCCAGAACCCGCAGTCCAGCGGGGACGTGGCCACAGAAGTCCTCAAGGCCCTTGCGGAATAGCACCGGCAGGCGCTTGGAAAAATAACATCCGCTAACGCCGGGTCCGGCTGCCGTACCCGGCTAAGCTAACGGCATGGCCATGAAATCCACTGCAGATAAAGTCGCCACCATCCAGAAGGGGTACACCCTGGAGGGGCCCACGATCGAGTTGGGAGCCGCGATCGTCGACGGCGAACTCCACAAGGAGGCCCCTGTCCGGCTGCCGCTGGCGATGATGAACAGGCACGGGCTGGTGGCCGGCGCGACCGGCACGGGCAAAACCGTGACGCTGCACATGATGGCCGAGCAGCTCTCGAACGCCGGCGTCCCGGTCTTCCTCGCGGATATCAAGGGTGACCTCTCCGGTCTCGCCATGGCCGCCACCGGCTCGGAGAAACTGAAGGCCCGCACCGAAAGCATCGGCCAGGCCTGGTCCGGCAAAACCTTCCCGGTGGAGTTCCTGGCCTTGGGTGGAGACGGCAACGGCATTCCGGTACGTGCCACCATTTCATCTTTTGGTCCCATCCTGCTTTCCCGCGTCATGGAACTCAACGACACCCAGGAATCCAGCCTCCAGCTGGTCTTCCACTTCGCTGACCAGAAGAACCTTGAACTGATCGATCTCAAGGACCTCCGCGCTGTCATTCAGTTCCTCACCTCGGACGAGGGCAAAGGCGAACTCGCGGAACTCGGCGGCCTGTCCAAGGCAACCGCCGGCGTCATCCTCCGCGAACTGATCAACCTGGAAGCGCAAGGCCTGGAAAAGTTCTTCGGCGAGCCGGAGTTCGACACCGCCGAACTGCTCCGGACCGCCCCGGACGGCCGCGGCGTCGTTACCTGCCTGGAACTGCCCACCTTGCAGACAAAGCCTATGCTGTTTTCGACGTTCCTGATGTGGCTGCTGGCGGACCTTTTCCATGACCTCCCCGAGGCCGGCGACTTGGAGAAGCCGAAGCTGGTGTTCTTCCTGGACGAAGCCCACCTGCTTTTCAACGGTGCGTCCAAAGCCTTCCTGGACGCCATCACCACCACCATCCGGCTGATCCGTTCCAAGGGCGTGGGGATCTTCTTCGTCACGCAGACGCCAAAGGATGTGCCCGCTGACGTCCTGGGCCAGCTGGCCAACCGCATCCAGCACGCCCTGCGTGCCTTCACCCCGGAAGACGCCAAGGCGCTGAAAGCCACCGTGTCCACGTTCCCGGTCAGCGACTACGACCTTGAGGAAACCCTCACCTCTGCCGGGATCGGCGAGGCCGTCGTCACTGTGATGAACGAGAAGGGCGCGCCGACGCCGGTCGCGCTCACCCGGCTGCGTTCCCCGGAATCGATCATGGGACCCAGTACGGACGACCTCGTCAAAAGCACCGTGGCCGGCTCCGCCCTGCTGGCTAAGTACGGCACCGCCGTGGACAACGTCTCCGCCTACGAGAAGCTGGCAGGCCGCGCGTCCGCGGCGACCGGCCCCGCGGCCGGCGGTTCCTCCAACGCCGTCGACGCGGACGCCCGCCAGATCGAAGAGGAGACTTTGGGACGGCCCAGCAGCCGGCCCGCGCCGGGGCAGGACAGCGGTCGGGAGGCGCCGCCGCTGCGGCGGGCCTCGGAAGGGCAGGCGCCGGCTGGCGGCGGGGTTGCTGGCGAGGTAGTCGGTGCGCTGGGCGGGGCACTGGGCGGCGGACTCAAGAGCATGGTCCGGTCCATGGGCACCCAGCTGGGCCGGGAACTGCTTCGTGGCGTGTTCGGCACGTCTTCCCGGCGCCGCCGCTAGGCATAGCCGGACGCTGACGCTATGCCTTGACGCCCGTCCGTCGAACGGCAACACCTGTATTCAGCGGGCGTGCAGGTAATCTAAGGTACGTGCAGATGAGTCAGGCGTTGGTCAGGATTGCAGCCTTGTGGCTGCTGGGCCTGATGCTCGCCGTGGCCGGCGCTGTCGTCGCCGTCAATCTGGTGAACAATTCCATTGCCAGCCCGCAGCAGCCGGTGCGCGAGTATCTGGATGCGCTGCAAAAGGGCGACGGAGCGAAAGCCCTCGGCCTGCTGCGCGCCACCGTGCCGCAAAGCAACCCCGCGATGCTGGACGGAGATGCGCTGAAGACCGCGGCCTCGAAGTTCTCCGGAGTAAACGTCGGGGCTCCGGAGGACCGGGGCGGCAAGCAGGTCATGGTGCCTGTCGACTACACCATTGACGGGAACCAGTTGCGCACCGAGTTCCTGCTGCAAAGTTCCGGAACACAATGGCTGTTCTTCCACGACTGGTCCTTCGTGCCGGCTGCGCTGCCGGTACTGGATGTCACCGTCGTCAACTCGAACCAGGCCTCACTCAACGGGGTTCCGGTGAACATGCCCAACGGCCGCAACTCCTTCGCCGTGTTCTACCCCGGCGAGTACGAGGCGTCTCTGAACGGCCAGTTCTTCGCGGCCCCCGCGACCCGGGTAGCCCTCGCCGGCCGGGAGATGCCCCCCGCACCGCTGAACCTGCTTACCCAGGCCACGGACGGCCTCAAGGGCGCCGTCAGCGCCAAAGTCAAGCAGTTCCTGGACGACTGCGCAGCCCAGGCCGACAAAGCGCAGCAACTTCAGCCGGGCTGCCCGTTCTACCACACCACCAACAACCGCATCGTGCCGGGGACCATCGACTGGAGCATCACCGACTATCCCACCGTCAGCATCGAACCCTTCGGCGGCCGCTGGGTGGTCGCACCGCTGGACGGCAAGGCAAGGATCAAGGCGCGGCAGGAGGACCTCTTCACCGGTGCCGTCACCGAGCTCAACGCGGTCCACGACTTCAGCTTCACCACCCGCCTGGACATCGAGGGCGACACGGTCAAGCTCACCCCGAAGCTGAGCAACTAGGGCTTCGACGGCGCGCGTCACTCCTTCTTCCCCTGCGTCCAGTCTCCGTGGTGGCGTCCGTCAGGCTCCACGATGAGCCTGCCCTCCAGGAGCAGATCGACATATCCGACGCCGTCGATACAGACCTGGGTCTGCACCCGGATGCCGGCCTGGCGAAAGTATGTCCGGGCCAGCGTCTCCAACAGCGAATCGGCCCCGCGGTCCACCCCGCCCAGGACCTGGCGGGCCTTGCCGTTGCGCCGTCCTGGGAGCCTCTTCCGCAGGAAGTCCACTGTCATTTCGCCCCGGCCGACGGCGCACTCGACCATGACCAGAGAGTCCCGGAGTGGCAAGCACCTCAGTGCATGGATCAACACATCGGCCGGGGCTGCATAGGGCCGGTGCGGGTACGGTTCACAGAGCAAGCCGCCATGGGCAACCTGGCTGTCGAATGCCAGGCCACGGCGATGGTAGACGTAGCCGGGGCCCGTGGAGGGGAGGGCGTACAGCCCGCGGCACGGTTGCACCACACCGGCCTGACCGCTCGCCGTAGAGCGGCATCGTCGATTCCCAGGCTGGCCAACACGGGGCGCCTCGCGGCGCCGCCGCAGATGGCCAAAGCCGTGAAGACATCCATAGGCCAATCTTTTCCGGGCAGCTGCGGTGGTGGCAGCGGCCAGCGGCGCTATGTGGACAGTCACGCCCAGCAGAGTTTTCAGGCAGCCCTGGCACCGTGAAGGCCGGAAATCCGGGCATACGCGTCCCCCGGTGCACCAAAAAAGGCTGCCGTCCGTGACACCGGGTCACGAACGGCAGCCTCGGTGCGCTACGAGGCAGCGGCCGCTCCGCCTTAGTCCATCCCGCGCAGGTCCAGGACCAGTTCGGTGTCCCCGTCGGCCTGCAGGAGCACGGGGATGCCCCAGTCCTGCTGGTAGAGGTGGCACGCCGCGTGGTCCGGGATCTCGCCGTCTTCGGTCTCGGGGCCGTCACAGGCCGCGGCACGGGCGGTAATGTGCAGCACGCCCTCGGAGACGTCGGATGCGAGCTCCAGGGTGCGGAGCAGGCCCACGGAGGTCCCGCCGCCTGCAAGCAGCAATTCCGGCGGGGTCGAGGAGATCTTCAGCTGCGTCGGGTCGCCCCAGCGGTCGTCCAGCTTCTGCCCGGTCGGGGCGGTGAAACGGACCGTCAGGGACAGGAGCCCGGGGGCAACGGGGCTCTTGGGACGCTGGGTCTGCGCGGCTCCCTCGTCCACCTGCTGCGCTTCCTTGGGGATCGGCACATAGACCAGCTGGTGCTTGTTGGCCTCGACCACCACCAACAAAGGCTCCGAGCCGGCCACCCTGGTGTGGTCCACAATCACGTCCGAGGGTTCGGACAGCCCGCGCGCGAGCGTGGAGACAGTGCCCGTGGCGGGGTCGTAGCGGCGTACCGCGCCATTGTACGTGTCGGCGATCGCCACGGAGCCGTCGGGCAGCACCGTCACGCCGAGCGGGTGCTGGAAACGGGCCCCGGCGGCCGGGCCGTCGCGGAAGCCGAAATCGAACAATCCTTTGCCGACAGCGGTTTCGACCGTGATGGCGCCGTCGTCGGCTATCAAGAGTTTGCGCAAAGCCGAGGTCTCGGAGTCCGCCACCCAGATGTTGCCGTCCGCGTCTTCGGCGAGGCCTGACGACTGGGCGAACCAGGCTTCCGCGGCCGGTCCATCGAGCAGTCCCTCGAGGCCGTTACCGGCGACGATGGACACGGCACCGCTGACCGGGTCGAAGCTAAAGATCTGATGCACGCCGGCCATCGCAACGACGACGGCGTTGAGCTTGCCGGACCAGACAACGTCCCACGGGGAGCTCAGAGAAACGTGCAGCGGGTCCGCCTCCAGCCGTGCACCATAGGCGGCGCCGTCCTCGTCCACACGGGCGGGGCCGGTCTCGAGCAGCCGCTGGATGCCGTTGCCGGCGAGGGTGGTGGCCGTGCCGTCGCCAAGCGATAGCCCGCGGAGACGGTGGTTGACCGAGTCGGCAATCACGACGTCGTAGCCGGCCGCCGCGGCCACGTCCGGCGGAAGCAGCACCAGGCCCTGCGGTTCGTTGAAGCGTGCCCCGGCGGCACCGCCGTCGGCGTAGCCCTTCTCCCCTGAACCATAGGTGCCCAGCACCGTTTCGAAGTCAGTGGAGAGCTCCACCAGCCGGTGGTGACCGGTGTCGGTGACCAGCCAGGACCCTGCGTCGGAGTCCGCCGCGGCGTCTCCCGGTGCGGCGTCTCCCGGTGCGGCGGCGCCACCGCGCCCGGCCGGCAGGTACAAGGCCTTGCCGGGGAACCGCAGCGTGCCCGACGTCGGCTCCGGCGCCACGTAGGGGCCGTCCCCGCGGTGCAGGGTGCCTTTCGCCTCATGCTCGGCAATCAGCTCGGGGATAAGCACGGCCAGGCCGTCCGCGTGGCCCTCGCCGGAGAGGTGCGCCACGATGTAGCCCTCGGGGTCAATGACCACCAGGGTGGGCCAGGCACGGGCGGTGTAGGCCTTCCAGGTGTCCAGTTCCGGGTCGTCCAGGACCGGGTGGCGGATCTCGTAGCGCTCCACGGCGGCGGCCAGCGCGACCGGGTCCGCTTCGTGCTCGAACTTGGGCGAGTGCACACCGACGGTCACGAGAACGTCGGAGTACTGCTGCTCGAGCGGGCGGAGCTCGTCCAGGACATGCAGGCAGTTGATGCAGCAGAAGGTCCAGAAGTCGAGCAAGACGATCTTGCCGCGCAGGGACTCAAGGTCCAGGGATTTGCCGCCCGTGTTCAGCCAGCCGCGGCCTACGAGTTCGGAGGCCCTGACCCGGAGGTGGGTGCGTACGGTTTCGCTCATCAGCGTCCTTCCAGCTTTGAATTGCGTTCTGCCAGCTTCGCGTCGCGTTCGGCGAGCTGGGCAAACATATCGTTGTAAGCGGTGAGATCGGCGTCGTTATTCCTGTCCGCCGCACGGTCGGTGCGTTTGGACTCCCGAGCGTCCGACCTGGACCACATGACCGCGACGCCGATCGCTACCAGAAGCGTGGGCACCTCGCCGATCCCCCAGGCGACCGCGCCGCCCGTCTGCTGGTCCAGCAGTGCCGAGGGCCCCCAGGTGCGGCCTAGGTTGCCGAAGTAGTCCGCCGCCAGCAACCCGGTGCCGCCCATGATCGATACGCCGAAGAAGGCGTGGAAACCCATGGTGGCCAGCAACAGCAGCAACCGCATCGGATACTGCGCCCGCCGCGGCAGCGGGTCCGTGCCGATCATGGTCAGCACGAAGATGTAGCCGGTGAGGGCGAAGTGCAGGTTCATCAGTTCGTGGCCCACGTGGTCGCGCATCGCGTAATCAAAGGCGTCAGAGAAGTAGAACAGCACAATCGAGCCGGCAAAGTTCGCCGCGGCGAACAGCGGGTGAGTGACGAGCTGGGAGAACTTCGAATGGACAAAGACCAGCAGCCATTCCCGCGGCCCGCGGGAGCTGTCCCGCCGGGCGGTCAGCGCACGCAGCGCAAGCGTGACCGGCGCTCCGAGGACAAGGAAAATCGGAGCCACCATCGTCAGCGCCATGTGGTCCACCATGTGCGCGGAGAACAGCACCCGGCCATAGACCGACGGCGGCCCGGACGTCACGAACGTGAGGACCACCAGGCCGATCACCCAGTTGATGCTACGGAACCAGGACCACGAGTCGCCGCGCCGGCGGACCTTGAGGATCCCGAGGACGTACGACACCAGGCCAAAGGCCGCCACCGCGACCCAGAGCCAGTCGAGCCGCCACTCTGTGAGCCAGCGCTGCGGGGTCAGCTCCGGAGGCAACTCGTAGCCGGAAAGGATGAACGCCGGGGAAGCGTCCGGGGCAAAGGATCGGGGCTGGGGCGGGGCGGAACGGCCGAGCGCTACGGCGATTCCCGACGTCACACCCATGATCAGGAGCTCCACGAGAACCAACTGCCAGAGCACGCGTCGGGCCGACAAACCTGCTCCCTTGACGCCCAGCAGGGGGATGACCCACCGGCGGTGCATGAGGCCGACGCCGCCGAGAACCAGCGTGGCGGCCGTCTTCGCCAGGATGAGCTGCCCGTATGGGGACGCAAAAAGATCATTCCAGCTGGAAAGCCTGATGCTCGCGTTGATCACACCGGAAGCGAAGACCAGGCCAAAGGCAAAGCCTGCCAGAGCCGAGAAGCGGCGGAAGGTGGGCTCGGTGATGTCGGTCTTGCCGCCGGCCCCGGACGAGGAGGCCAAAACGCCGGACAGCAGGGTCAACACGATGATGCCGCCGACCCAGGCCGAGACGCCCACCAGGTGAAGGCCCAGGGAGTTGATGGCACCCTCATGGTCGCTCGAACTGGCGGAGTGGCCGATCAGCGCCGAAGGGACCAGCCCCACCATGGAGAGAATCAGGGTCAGTGCCAGCGCTCCCCGTGACCGGACGCCGAACAGAGCGGTGGTGACCACGGCGGCGATGATGACCACCGTCAGCCAAGCCCGGCCGGTCTCGATATCCGTCATGAAGTACACAAGGGACTTAGTGAATTCCGGATCCCCCGAAATGGCCTGGCCGGCGATGTCAGAGTAGCTCAGGACCAGCACGCCGACGGCGGAAAGGGTCCAGACGACACCGGCAGCTGCGGCGACTGCCAACGCACGGGTGAAGGCGGGATGCTCCGGGGCGTTCTTGTCCTTGGACTGACGGCCAGTGAGGTTCCTGGGCAGGATCGCGACGGCGAAGATCAGTCCGCCGATCACCGTCGCCAGGGCGGCGTTGTGGAGGGCCTTGCTGACGGGGAGTCCCCACCGTACCAGCGCTCCCGGATCCGACACCGCGCGGGCCCCGGCTGCGCCGGAGAAGAGCAGCGCCGCCACGAGGCCCAGCACCAGGGCTGCCAGGCCGGCCAGCTGCCATGGGCGGGAAATTCCCGGCACCCTGTCACCAATGCCAAGCCCTCCCCCTGTCGGGGTGGGCGCTGCTGGGGTTCGGGGTTTCGCTGCGGAAGGCACCACTCCATTGTCCGCTACGCCCGCCCCGGTGCCGAATCCGTGCGCCGGTGGTGAATGCAAAAGGAGCGGCAACCCGTCGGGTTGCCGCTCCTTTTGAGCATTCGAAGAAGACTACTTCTTCTTCTTGGCGACTGCAGCCTTCAGCTTGGAGCCGGCGGTCAGCTTAACGCTGTGGCCAGCGGCAATCTGGATGGTCTCGCCGGTCTGCGGGTTGCGGCCGGTGCGGGCTGCACGGTCGGTGCGTTCGACGGCGAGCCAGCCCGGGATGGTGATCTTTTCGCCCGCGGCGACAGAGGTCTCGAAAACCTCGAACAGTGCATCGAGCACGGAGTTGACGGCTGCCTGGCTGGTGCCGGCCTTGCCAGCTACCTCTGCAACAAGTTCACTACGGTTCTTAGCCATTTATGTCCTCCTGGACGGTTCTAATTTCTGAAGCCTGCACGCGGAATGCATGCAAACTACTCTTCGAAAACTTACCAGCTTGCCGCCGCCGAGGCGGCAAATTCCCCGTGTTTTCGCGCTTTTTCGCGAAAATTTCCGGGTTTCGACTTATTTTCGCGTCGCTTGCGCCCTCAGCGGACGCGCGCAGTTAGCGCGGCGCCGGCAAGGCGCCCCGACCAGCAATGCGTCCGGTGTTGCTTGGCGGTGGGGGGTTAAATGCGGGAGGACCCCAACGTGGTGGTTGGGGTCCTCGACCGTTTAATGATGTTCCGGCGGTGACCTACTCTCCCACACCCTC
>NZ_JBEPNK010000015.1:0-96484 GCF_040546245.1 Arthrobacter sp. UYEF3 | reverse complement strand
TCTCACGCCGGCCGTTCGCCTTATCCGGACGTCGTCAGCCTGACGCCGCCGACGAAGCTAAATCAAGACCCCGCGGCAAAAACCTGCATCGTCACTGCCAGAGACGCCCCTACCGCCAAACACTGCGACGCGTAACAACGGTCCGGATCGCGCCGAGCCGGTTAAGCCGTCCCATGCTCGGCACCATACTTGGGGTTCGCCTGTCCGGTGGATTCGACGTTGCTGCCAGCCCGGAACCTGTGCCCGTCCGAAGAGGACGTGGTCCCGTCTCCCCAGTGGCCGGAGAAGGGGTGCGTGTGCTGGGTTCGCGAGATCCGCCAGAGCCGCGAAAGACCAAGGCCGCCGACCGTACTATTTTTCGGATGTCGCGGATCGGTCTGGCGCGTAGGGGAAGGTTGGAGGAAACAGTTGTGCGGGCGTTCTCTGTTGGAGGTCACGCTCTGAATAGGCTTCCCGCATCTTTTCGAACAGCCGTTGGGCGTCGGCTTTCAGGGCGGGGACGTCAATTCCTGGGATTGCGCCGTCCCGCATGACATGGCGCCCTGCGACGACGGAATGAGTGGCTTGTCGTGCTGTTCCGTTGAGCAGGAGGGTTCGGATGGGATCGTCCAGGACCCCGTCGCGGATGTCGTCAAGAGCGAACGCAACGAGGTCAGCCTGCGCTCCCGCTTCCAGCTTCCCCAGGTCAGAGCGACCCAATGCGCGGGCTCCGCCAAGTGTCGCCGCTTCAAAGTAATGTTCCGCTGGAGCGGTGTCATGCCTGTGGCCAAGAAGTTTGGCCAAGTGTACGCCTGTGTCCATGCCGCGGATGAGATCCGGGGGGAAGGAGTCTGTTCCAAGGCACAGGTTAATGCCGGCCTCCCGGAACGCCGCGAACGAGTCTAGGACCATGCCATATCTGAAGGAGGTGAGCGGACAATGGACGATGGAGACGTTGGCATCCGCCAAGGTCTGAAGATCACCCGTATCTGTACCGTTCAGGACCGGATTGCGGTCCACGAAGACCCCGTGGGGGATGAGTAGACGCTCATCCAGCAGCCCTGTTTGCTTCAAGAGCTGGAGGGGAGTCAGGCCGTGCCAGCGCTGCAGGAGTTCGCGCTCGAGAGCCCCCTGCAGGCAGTGCAGCCGCACAATGGCATGCCGTTCCCGGGCGATCTCAGCGGTTGCGCGCATTAGTTCCGCAGTGAGTGTTTCAATCCGGCAGGGAAGCAGGACCCCGTTGACCAGAGGGTCCGCCAGGTCCTCGGCGTGGTCGAGGAATCGAACGGCGTCGGCAAGCCCGGCGCGGCCCTGCTCCTCATCGAATGCGACGTCGCGTTGTCCATCGGCCCCGACGATATTGACGCCGGAGCGGAACGCCGGTCCCAGATATCCCCGCAGGCCGATCTGGCGGGAGGTCTCGGCCATGCCAGCCAGCTCTTCAAAACTTTCGGCCCAGGCGGAATGAATTTCCGATGCTATGGGCATGTAGGTTGTGACGCCGTGCAGGGCCAGTTGCACTAAAGCGTATTTCCGGATGGTCTGGCGCTCTTCTGCGGTGAAGACATCCGCGCGTCGGCTGCGGAAATACTCTTCGGACCACTGCATCCCATTGGCCCGGTCCGGGGACGCCCATGAGTCGATCAGCAGGTGATCGATGTCGGTCAGGGCGTCCAGGTCGATCAGGCCCGGCGTAATGAGGGAACGGCCAAGATCAAATGACTCGTCAGCCGCCCCGTCATATCCCTGTCCGACGTACACAATGCGGCTGTCTTCATAAACTACGTCGCCGTCACGGATAAGCACGTGCCGACCGGCAACATGTCCGAGCACAAATTCTGCGCTAAATCTGGTGCGCAAACCAACCTCCAATTCCATCCCGGGGCGGACACTCACTGGGCCGCACAAGCACACCTTAGCGATTTTGGTATACCGAAGCTAGAGTAGCGAAGACTTCAACTGACAGATTCTTCCCCAAACTGCTAGAATTTAGGAATGAGTGTGAGCTACATCTCGCCTGCGTCTGCTCGGATTTATTTTTGGTATACAACAAGCAAGCCTGACCCGTCCACCGCCCAGATGGGGGCAGGTCTTTCCCCAAAGGAAAATCACTCCCATGGCCTCAGACTCCCAGCTCATCAGTCAATCCTCCGCTGCCGTCCGGACCAGCAGACCACGCAACGCGCGCGTTGATACCCAAGCAGTACCGCGGATTCGCCCCCAGACTAAGTCGGCCTCATTTGGCCACTAATCGTGATGTACCAAATGATTGTCAGGAGATGACTGTGCAAGAAATTGCCCCAGTGCCGTCCGGGCGGCGGATACCGTCGAAGATCGGGTGGACCCTTGTTGCCTTAGGCCTTGTTTCCATGAACCTTCGGCCGGCGATCACGACCATTGCCGGATCCATGGGAGGTCTGGAGCAGGAGCTCGGGGTGGCTCCGGAGACGCTTCCGCTCCTGGCAGCACTTCCGGTGCTTGCCTTCGGGATCTCCGCGCCCTGCGGGCCGTGGCTCGCCCAGCGCCTGGGGGCAGGGAGAACCGTCGCCGCTGCGATGCTGATGCTGGCCGTGGCGCTGATCGTGCGGGTGCTGGTGCCGGAGCTGATGCTTCCTGGAACCTTCCTGGCGGGGGCCGCCATCATGACCGGAAGCGTGCTGTTGCCCCAGCTCGTCAAGGCGAATGAGGGGACCGGCTGGTGGACGGGTGTGTGCAGCATGGGTTTCGGTCTCGGCGCGGCACTGGGTGCAGGGTTGATCCAGCCGCTCCAACATGTGCTGGGCGGAAGTTTGCCGGAGGCTTTGGCCATGTGGGCTATTCCGGCTGTGCTGGGTGCCGTCCTGATCTTCAGGCATGGGGGCAGCCGACGTCCGGATCACGGCCCCACAGTTCTTTCGGGGGCTGCCTCGCTTCGCGATAGCTTGGGCGCTGACGTGGCGCCGCGCACCCGTCCCGGACGCATGCTCCGGCGGCAGGGGACTGCCTGGGCGGTGACGGCGTTCTTTGGTCTCCAGGCGATGCTGTATTTCGCGGTGACTTCGTGGCTGACCGTCTTCCTGGTGTCGAAGGGATTGACCACCGGCGAGGGTGCTGCCCTCCTGGCCTGGTTTAGCGTTGCGGGCCTTCCCGCAAGCCTTTTGGCCCCCGTTCTGGCCAGCCGGCCAGCAGTCCTCAGAATCTTGGCGCCCGCTTTGGGGGTCCTCGTCGCGGCTGCTCTGCTCGGGGTCCTAACTGGCCCGGCTGAGATGCAGTTTCTCCTGGTGGGTGCTTTGGGTGTGGCCCAGAGCGCAGGATTCGGGCTCGCCATCGCGCTTGTGGTCCTTCGGGCGGCGGGGCCCAAAACAGCCGGGAAACTCTCGGCAATGAGCCAGGGTTTGGGTTTCGCCCTCGCCTCCCTGGGACCTATTGGGGTCGCGATGCTGCGTGATGTTTACGGCTGGGACGGCGCGTTCTGGGCGTTGGCAGGAGTGGCCATGCTGCTGGCGCTGGCGGGTTACTTCGCTGTGAACGGACGCATCGTCTCTATCGAGGAGGGAACTATGACGGCCGGAGAGGCTCAGCCGGCCGGCGTCGGAAGCTAGGCCCGGGCGAGAGTGTGGCAGGTCCCTCAAGCGGGGGACCTGCCACTTTTCTCGTTGGTGCTAAGGAAGCAACTGCAGTTGGTCCGCCACGACGCGGCCGCGGTGGATCACGGTGCGGTCGGTGCCCCGGTCCATGACCGCGGAGGCTACCGTCTCGCCGTCGACCAGCAGCAGCTCGGCGGTATCACCGGGCTCGAGGCCCGGCCGGTGCGCGGTACCTTTCAGTCGTGTGGCGGCCGGATCCAGAACGCTGGCGCCGCCCACAGTGGCGATCGCCAGGCAGTGTTCGATCAGCTCGTCCCTGCGGAAGCCGTGGGTGAACGCGAGCTGCCAGGTGCGGTCCAGCATGTCTGTATTGCCGTACGGGGACCAGTAATCGCGCTGCCCGTCCTCGCCCAGACCCACGCGGACACCGGCCTCCGCCAGCGGCGGGAGCGGGAGCTGCCCGGATGCCGCCGGGGCAACGGAGGCCATGGAGATGTCCAGCTCGGCGAACTCCTCGATGAGCCGGTGCGTGGTGGCCTCGGAGACGCTGCCCAGCTGGTAGGCATGGGACATGGTGACCTTGCCCTGCATCCCGAGGGCCCGGGTTCGCTCCAACACCAGGTCCGTGCTGAAGACGCCCAGCTCGCCCGGCTCGTGGAGGTGGATGTCGATGGGAACCTGGTACTTCTCGGCCAGGCCAAAGACGATGTCCAGGTGCCGGACGGGATCCCGGTCCAGGGTGCACGGATCAATGCCCCCCATTACATTGGCCCCGGCCCGGAGGGCTTGCTCCATCAGCGGCACGGTGCCGTCCTCGAGAAGGAGACCGGCCTGCGGGAAGGCGATGATTTCGACGTCGGCCTGGTCCTTGAAGTGTTCCTTGGCCGCCATGACCGCTTCGAAGCGTTCCAGCCGGCAGTCCACGTCGACCTGGGCGTAGGACCGGACCCTGGTGGTGCCGCGCGCGATCATCCGGCCCAGCGTGTTGTTGACGCGTTCCTGGAGGGGGACCTCGGCGTCGCGCCAGTTTTTCCGGTCGTTCATCATCATGGTCCAGACGCCGGGGCCTCCGGTGTGCTCGCGGAACGGCAGGCCGATGCGGGTCGAGTCCAGGTGTACATGGACGTCGGAGAAGGACGGGAGCAGCAGCCGGCCGCGGCCTTCGACGACGGTGGCCGGCTCTCGGAGGATCCCTGGCGGGTTCGTTGGGGTGTGCGCGGGGTTATGCGGCTCGATGCCGGCTATTTTCCCATCTTTGAGCAGGATGTCGCTCAGCGCTTGGCCCCAGGGACGGGCGGCGCGGATCAGGGTAGTCAATGTAGTGCTCCTTATTGTTGGGTCTATTGCACACCTGCGGGGGTGGCGGCGGCCAGTCCCGCGTGGTGGCAGGCCGGGGCGGCCGGGCCGGCAGGTGAGGGAATGTCGCTGATGCATAACTGCTGCTGACCTTCGTGCAGCGTGCCGAACAGCGGGCAGCGGGTGCGGAAGACGCAGCCGCTGGGCGGGTTGGCGGGGGATGGAAGATCTCCGCGGAGCCTAATCTTCACCTGTTGCCGGGCGGCCCTTGGATCAGGCAACGGAACGGCGGACAGCAGGGCCTGGGTGTAGGGGTGCCGGGGAAGGCGGAATAGCTCATCGCGCGGACCATGCTCGGCGATTTTGCCGAGGTACATGACGGCCACCTGGTGGGAGATGTGCCGGACAACGGAGAGGTCGTGGGCGATGAAGATGTATGCGACGCCGGTGTCTCGCTGGATTTCCTGGAGCAGGTTGACTACCTGTGCCTGAACGGAGACGTCCAGAGCGGACACCGGTTCGTCGCACACGATCACGGAGGGGTTCAACGAAATCGCCCGGGCGATGCCGACCCGTTGGCGCTGGCCGCCGGAGAACTCATGAGGAAAACGGTTGTAATGTTCGGGCCTGAGGCCCACCTGGTCCATGAGGTCTTTGACGCGGCTCTTCAGTCCTGCGGGCGGGTTGATCTTCTGAGCCACCATCGGCGCGGCGATCGCGGTGCCGACAGTTTGCCTCGGGTTAAGGGACGCAAACGGATCCTGGAAGATTATCTGGACCTTGCGCCGGAAGTTGTACAGGTCCTTCCCGTGCAAGTGGCTGATGTCCACGCCCTCGACGACGATCCGTCCTGCGGTGGGGTCCAGCAGCCGGGCGATCATACGGCCGGTCGTCGATTTTCCGCACCCGGACTCACCCACGAGGCCCAGCGTCTGGCCTCGTTCGAGACTGAACGACACACCGTCAACGGCCTTCACCGAGCGATGCCCGCCGGGCGAGAAGAGCCCGCTCTTGACCGGGAAATGCTTCTGAAGATTCTCGACCTTGAGAATGGGCTGCCTGTCCATGGCGGGTCCTAACGCGAAGTGCGGATAGTAATGATTTGCGGGCTGCTGAGGTGGCAGCGCTTGCCGTGGCCGGCCTCGATCAGGAGCTCGGGCCTATGCTCGCGGCAGACATCTGGTCCGGCCAGCGCGGCGAAGTCACATCGGGAACGGAAGATGCACCCTGTCGGCAGCTCAAGCAACGACGGCGGTTGGCCGGGGATCGGATTGAGGCGGCCGGAGGTGCCGGCGAGCGTCGGCATGGAATTGAGGAGGCCCAGAGTGTACGGGTGCCGGGTGTCGTGGAAGATCTCGTCCACCGGTCCGGACTCGACGCATTGGCCGCCATACATGACAAGCACGGAATCGCAGACCTCGGCCACGACCCCCAGATCGTGGGTGATGAGGATCAGCGCGGAGTTGGTTTCTGCCTGGAGCTCGGCCATGAGGTCCAGGATCTGCGCTTGGACGGTCACGTCCAGAGCCGTGGTGGGCTCGTCCGCGATGAGCAATTCCGGTTCGCAAATGAGGGCCATGGCAATCATGGCCCGCTGCCGCATTCCACCGGAGAAATGGTGCGGGTACTCCCCATAGCGCCGCTCGGGGCTGGGAATTCCCACACGGCCGAGCATATCGATGGCCGCGGCCCGTGCCTGCTTCCTGCTCGCCTCGTGGTGGACGAGGTAGGCCTCGGCGATTTGGTGACCGACCGTGTAGAAGGGGTGCAGTGCCGACAACGGATCCTGGAAGATCATGCCGATGTTCCGGCCGCGTAGCTGCCGCATTCCAGCCTCTGACAGCGTGATGAGATCCTTGCCGTCGAACAGGACCTGGCCGGTAACCTGGGCCGAGCTGCCTTTCAGGAGGCCCATCAGTGCTTGGCTGGTCACAGATTTACCGGATCCGGATTCGCCAACTATGCCAAGCGTCTGTCCGCGTTCAAGCGTGAAATCCATGCCGTTGACGGCCGAGACCAGGCCGTCGTCGGTGGGGAACCCGACCGAGAGGTTACGGACGTCAAGGAAGGCGCCGGCCCTGCCGGCCTCCCCGACCGGGCGTGTCGCCGTGGCCGGAAGCGTCGTCTGGGCGCCGGGATGAATCGGGGTCATTGGAGCCTCACTCGGGGATCGATGGCGGCGTAGGCGAGGTCAACGGCGACGTTGGCGACGATGACGAAGAAGGCCGCCAGCATGGTGATGGCCATGGTGACGGGCAGGTCGCCGGAGATCGCGGCCCGCACCGCGGTGAAACCGAGCCCCGGCACGGAAAAGATCTGTTCGGTCAGGACGGCGCCGCCGAGCAGCAGGCCGATGTCCATGCCGAGCATGGTCACGATCGGGGTGATCCCCGCCCGGACGCCGTGTTTGAATGTCACGATCCGCGGGGCCAGCCCCTTGGCCCGGGCCGTGCGGATGAAGTCCTCCCCAAACGTTTCAATCATGTTGGCACGGGTGACGCGGATGTAGGAGGCGCTGAACAGTACGGCGAGGGCAACCCATGGCAGCAGGTAGTTGAGTACCCATGCCCATGGCCCGTGAGGGCCGAACGGGCTGCTGATCTCGTTGGTGGTGAACGGCAGCAGATGAAGCTGATTGACGAACACCAAGAGCAGGAACAGGCCGGTAACCGGGATCGGCAGCGAGACGCCCACGGATGCGGCGCCGACGATGAACTTGTCGATGGCGCTGCCTTTCCTAAGGGCTGCAAGCAGGCCCAGACCCACCCCGGAAACCGTCCACAGGACCAGCGCGCCGACTGCCATCGAGAGCGTGTAGGGCAGGGACCGGCTGATGATGTCGGAGACGTTTTCATTCGTCTGAAACGATTTTCCGAGGCAGGGCCACTGACAGATGGACTCAGCCCCGGGGGCGCCGATCATGCGCGGCGAAACCAGCCCGCGGATGTACTCGGCGTACTGGATGAAGAACGGCTGGTCCATCCCCAGCGCGACGCGCGCCTCGGCTACGCGTTCGGGCGTGCATTCCTGGCCGCAGGCAGCTGACGCCGGATCAGCCGGACCCAGCTGGAACAGTGTGAAAGTGATGAAGCTGACGGCTACGAGTAGCAGGACCAGGGACCCTGTCCGGCGAAGTATGAATCTGATCATTATGGTTGCGGGCCGCCCGCCTAAATCCGGGCGGCCCGCGCCTCCTTCTGTGAGGACCGGTTAGTGCTCGACGCCGACGATCGACAGGTCTATTCCGCCGAAGAAGTAGCCCACCTGGGCGTTCCGGACGTTGGAGCCGACGACGCTGTTCGTGTGGCTGCGCAAGAGCGGAATGATCGGGTAGGTCTTCAAGGCTTTCCCGAACTCCTCGGCCCACTTCTTCCCCAGCTCCTCCGAGGCCCCCGTGGTGTCCCGCAGCTCAAACATGGCCTTGGATACCTGCGGGTCAAAGTAGCGGGAGGTGTTAGAGAACCCGTAACTGGTTCCGTCGTTGTTCGGGCCCAGGATGGGGTCCGCCGAGGTTCGAATCGACGCCGGATCGGCGCCGCCGCACCACCCTGACCGTCCCATGTCCGGCAGCTTATCGCTCGCCATAACGGAGTAGTAGTTCGGGGCCGGAATAGGCACCAGCTGCACGTCGATGCCCAGGGCCTTGAGGTTTTCCTGGACTACGGTGCCCGTGTTCTTGTAGGCGTCCCGGTTGTTGGCGTAGCCATAGGTGAGGGACTTGGGGTACGTCTTTCCTTCGAGGAGCTTTTTGGCTTCCTCCAGCTTGGGTTTTCCGTTGGGATCGATCTCCAAATCCTGGGATACGTATCCGCGCATCTTGTCATTAAGCGGTGTCTGGGTGAGCTCGCCGAAACGGCGTCCTCCGTACTGGACCAGGATCGACTGCCGGTCCACGGCAAGCGCAATTGCCTTCCGGACGTCAGGGTCCTGGATTTTCTGGGTGTTGAGGCTCAGCACTTCGTTGCAGCCCAGCAGTCCTGAGGCGACCCGGTCCTTGACCTGGGCATCGGCCAGCTTGGCCGAATCCGACGTCTGGAGGGCACCGTTCGAGTCCAGGGTGATGGCGGTGGGGTCTGCGTTGGCCAGCAGTTGCTGGCTGATGGTGGCCTGGGATGTGGACAGAGTAAAGCTGAAGGTGTCCGGGAGTGCGGTGCGGTTCGGATCAGTCGCGGGATCCCAATGTGGGTTGCGGACGAGCTTGAGAGACTTGCCGCGGTTGTACGATTCCACCATGTAGGGGCCGGAGGAGACCGGGTGGTTCGTGTAGTCCAGTTTCGTGTCCTTATCCCGGGGCACCGGAGCGGTGTTTGACCGAGAGGCCAGCGCCGGAAATTCCGCGAACGGCTTCTTGAGATGGAACACGACAGTTCGCTCGTCAGGGACCTCGACGGCCTGGAGCACCATTGCAGGATCCTTGTAGGGTCCTTTATAGCCGGCCGCATCGAGTGCGGAATTCAGCTCTTGGGGCGCCTGTGTGTAGACGTCCTGAGCGAAGGTCCGCTCGATGCCGTACTTAACATCGGCCGAAGTGATCGGTCGACCGTCCTCGAACTTGACGCCATTCCGGAGCGTGAACGTCCAGGTACGACCGTCGGCAGAGACTTTCCCCGTGTCCGTAGCGAGGTCAGGGACGATGGTGGGCGGCTGGCCCGCGGTTTCTTTGGCCATAGTGAGCGTCCGGTAGTACAACTGCCCGACGTTGGCCGTCTGGACGTAGTTGCTGTTTCCAGGGTCAAGGGTCTGGAAGTCGGAGGACATCAGGACGTTGATATTGCCACCCTTGGTGGTGAAGCCTGGCTTGACCACCACCGCGGCCAGCTCCGTCGCTGAACCGCCGGTCTTGGATGGGCCCGGCTGGCCCTGGGCCGCGCTGCAGCCGGTCGCGGCTACAGAGATTAGCACTGCGAGTGCCAGCACTCTGGATGGGTATTTCATGGATCTCCTCATACGGTGTGGGTGACGGTGTGATAGGTGCTAGTGGCGGGAGGCCTTGGGGTCCAAAGCATCACGGACGGCGTCGCCGAGCAGGTTGAATGCCAGGACGGTGACGATCAGCATCACGCCCGGGACAGCCAGAAACCACGGATCGCTGAGGTACCAGTTGCCGGACTGGGCGGCGTTGAGCATCTGGCCCCACGATGGAGTCGGATCCTTTACTCCGACGCCGAGGAATGACAGCGCAGCCTCCGCAGAGATGTTGGTGGGAATGAGCATGGTGGCGTAAACCAGTACCACGCCCATCACATTGGGGATGATCTGCCGAAACAGCACACTCAGGTGGGAGGCGCCGAATGAGCGGGCAGCGTCAACGAATTCACGTTCCCTGAGACTGAGGACCTGGCCCCGGACGACCCGGGCAAGATACGCCCAGCCGAAGAACCCAAGGATGATGACCAGCGAGGCCATGGGCAGGAAGCTTCCCTGGCCCAGAGGCGTGCCGCGCAGCCGGGACTGAAGGATCGGCGTCAAGGAGAGCACCAGCAACAGGTGCGGGAAAGCGAGGAAGAGATCCATGATGCGGCTGATGATCGCGTCCGTCTTTCCCCCGAAATAGCCTGCCGCCGCCCCGAGCACAGTTCCAAGCACTACGGAGACGGCCGTTGACAGAAGGGCGATGGTGAGGGACACCTGCCCGCCAAAGGCGAGCCGCGCGAACAGATCCCGTCCGAGAGCGGGTTCTACCCCCAGCCAGTGCTGGCCCGAGGGATACATGTAGCCGGGAAGTGGCAGGCCGGGAGTTTCGTAGTCGTCCAGCACGTTCGGACTGGTGTTGGAAGTAAAAGGATCATTTCCGGACCAGGCGCTGAGAACAGGAGCGAGCACTGCAAAGAGGATGATGGCAACCACGGCACAAAGGCTCAGCAGAGCAATCTTGCTCCTGCGGATCCTCAGCCAGGCTGTGGCCAGCAGTGACCGAGAGTGCGCAGGAACCACACTGATACTGGATAGGTCGCTTTTGCCGCCGCCGCTGTCGCCAGGCAACGGCCTCGCAGCAGCTGGCGTGGCACCGGACTGAAGCTGGGTCATCGGGAACGCTCGATTCAAGGTCCAAGGAGTAGGCTCCATTGTTTTGTATACCAAGCACACGTTAGAGCACTGTTTATGCGATGTAAATCACTTTGAAACATTTTCTGGAATACCAACTAGTGGTGCGTCCTGAAATCCACTGGCAGGCGGCGCCGGTCCCGTTCCCGGGATAGGTCGCACGAAGGCCGGCCCGGCGGACGCCGTTGAACGTGCCGGGAACCGGCTGTTGGGCACGTGTATGCTCAGGTGAAACGTTGAGCGGCACCGTCCGCCAAGGCCACGGAGCGCGTGATGAACGGCGGTGTGAATGTGATCGAACCGCAAGGGGATGCGCTGATCGGGCGCGACGACGAGGCCCGGGCCGAAACCGTATATCAGCTTGTCCTTGAAGGGATCGTGACCGGCAACTATGCGCAGGGCACGCGGCTGCGCGAACGGGAGCTGTCAGAACTTCACAGCGTGTCAAGGATCCCCGTTAGGGAAGCCATCCAGCGGCTGGAACAGGACGGCTTCGTTGAAACATCCCCCCGCCGGGGTGCGGCGGTGCGTCGGCTCACGCTCACCGACGTCAATGAACTCTTTGACGTCCGGCTCTGCCTCGAAACTTTCGCGGCACGCACCGCAGCGGTCCGCGTCGCGGAGGGGCAAAATGGCGCACGGTTGCAGGAACTCGTGGACGAAACACGACGCACCATCGACGAGGGTCCCGAAGCGAAAGTTGCGAGCCTTAGCGCGGAGTTCCACGCCGAAATAGTCCGACTCACTGGCAACCGACTACTGGTCGAATCCGTGAAGCCGCTTTTCGGCCGCATGCGCTGGATCTTTGGCCTCGCCCACAACCGCAGCAACGAGCTTCAGCGTGACGAACATGTGGAGCTCTGCGACGCCATCCTCAAAGGCCGGCCCGATTTGGCCTATTCCCTGGCGTATTCGCATATCGAACTTGGCCGTGAACCGGTCCTTGCCGGGCTCGCCCACACGCTCGCGCCATAGGCGCATCCGTGCCTCACCGCGGGCTTCACGCCTGGCCGCAGTTTCCAACAATGGCTGGCAGTCGCCTTTACGACTGATTCTGTCCGGGCAATGACGCCTTGCTATGTCAACCTCATTCAAGATCACTGGGGGTGCCGATTATCCGGCGGCAGGCCAGCAACGACAGCTGCCGGATCGGCCAGCCGGAGCTGGGTGAGGCTGACACGTCGTACACCGGAACCGTATTCGGGCCGGACCCATCACCGGGCCCCGGCGTCGGACCGGGCGGGAAGACTATATTGGCCAGTGTTAGCTCATCGATCCATCTCGCGGGAGCGTGCACCATGGCCAAGGAATTAGCCACCCAGCTTGTCGAACAACTCCAGGCTGCCGGCGTGCAGCGGATCTACGGAATCGTCGGCGACAGCCTGAACCCGATCGTGGATGCCGTCCGGAAGACCGGCGGCGCCGTCAAGGGCGGGATCGACTGGATCCATGTCCGGCACGAGGAAGCGGCGGCCTTCGCCGCCGCGGCCGAAGCCCAGCTCACCGGCCGGCTCGCGGTCTGCGCCGGCTCCTGCGGTCCGGGCAACCTGCACCTGATCAACGGCCTGTACGACGCCAACCGCTCCGGCGCCCCGGTGCTGGCGATCGCCTCGCACATCCCGAGCAAGCAGATCGGCAGCAGCTACTTCCAGGAAACCCACCCGGACCGGCTCTTCAACGAATGCTCGGTGTACTCCGAACTCATCAGCACCGCGGAACAGGCGCCCCGGGTGATGCACAGCGCGATCCAGCATGCCGTAGCGCTCCGCGGCGTCGCCGTCGTGACCCTGCCCGGCGACATCGCGGGGCTGGAGGCGACCGCCCCGACCCCGGCGCCGGCAGCCTTCCGGGCCGCCGTGCTGGTGCCGGACCCCGCCAGTGTGCGGGAACTGGCGGACGCCATTAACGACGCCGGGAAGGTGGCGATCTTCGCCGGAGCCGGCGTCGACGGCGCGCACGACGAGGTGATCGCCCTGGCGGAGCTGGTTTCCGCGCCGATCGGGCACTCGCTGCGCGGCAAGGACTTCATGCAGTACGACAACCCCTATGACATCGGCATGACCGGTCTGCTCGGCTACGGTGCCGCGGCCGAGGGGATCGAGGACGCGGACCTGCTGATCCTGCTCGGCACCGACTTCCCCTACGACCAGTTCCTGCCCGGAACCCGAACGGCGCAGGTGGACCGGGCTGCGCAAAACCTGGGCCGGCGGACCGACGTCGACGTCGCCGTGCATGGCGACGTGCTGCCCACCCTCGCCGCCCTGATGCCGTTACTGAAGCCCAAGAAGAGCCGCCGCTTCCTTGACGCGATGCTCAAGAAGCACGACCGGCTGATGAACAAGAGCGTCGGGGCGTACACCCGCAGGGTCGAAAAGACCGAGCCGATCCACCCCGAATACGCTGCCTCGCTGCTGGACCAGGTGGCGGCCGAGGACGCGGTCTTCACGGCCGACACCGGCATGTGCAATGTCTGGACCGCCCGGTACATCAATCCGCTGGGCACCCGCCGGCTGATCGGGTCCTACCTGCACGGGTCCATGGCCAACGCGCTGCCGCACGCGATCGGCGCCCAGTTGGCGTTCCCCGGCCGGCAGGTGGTCTCGGTCTCCGGCGACGGCGGCCTGTCCATGCTGCTGGGCGAGCTCATCACGGTGGCCGCGCACCGGCTGCCGGTGAACGTGGTGGTCTTCAACAACTCCACCCTGGGCATGGTGAAACTCGAAATGCTGGTGGACGGGCTCCCCGACTTCGGCGTCGACGTCCCGGACGCCAACTACGCAGATGTGGCCCGGGCGCTGGGTTTCCACGCCGAACGCGTCACGGACCCGTCCAGGATCGAGGCCGCCTACCGCGAGGCGTTCGCGCACCCCGGGCCGTCCCTGGTGGAGCTGATCACCGATCCCAAAGCCCTCTCGATCCCGCCGAAGATCAAGGGCGCGCAGGTCCTGGGTTTCGCCACGGCCATGTCCAAGGTGGTGCTGAACCGGGGCGCCGGCGAGGCCGTGAGCATGGCCAGAAGCAACCTGCGGAACATCCCGCGACGGTGACCCTGGCTCCGTTTCGACGGTTCCGTGCGGGTTCGACGGCGGGGAAGCGTCGAGCGGGTACGGGACCACCGAGCCGGCGGACCGCCCGCCAAGGCCCTAACGCGGGCCGCCCTGCCAGAGCGCGTCGAACGGGGCGCCGGAGGCCACCCGGTTCCGGATCCCCGCGGTGACAAAGTCCTTGGCCGTACGGGCGGCCTCGAGCGGCGTCGCGCCCTTGGCCAGCTCGGCCGTCACCGCGGCGGCCAGGGAGCAGCCGGCACCCGAGACGGCAACCTCGCCCACCTTCGGAGCGGAGAGCACCTCCAGCGTCTCTCCGTCGTAGTAGACGTCGACGGCGTCCTGGCCGGCGAGCCGCACGCCGCCCTTGGCCAGCACCGCAGCGCCGCTGAGCTCATGGATGCGGACCGCGGCGGCCTTGAGGGACTCGACATCGGTGATTTCCAGCTCGGAGAGCGACTCGGCCTCGAAGTGGTTGGGGGTGACGAACGTGGCCAGCGGAAGGATCTGGGCTTTGAGTGCCTGGTCGGTGTCAAGGGCGTGTCCCGGCTCCTGGCCCTTGCAGATCAGCACCGGATCCAGCACCACATGGCGGAACGTCCCCTCGGTCAGCGCCGTGGCGACCGTTGAAATCGTCGCCGGGCTGCCCAGCATGCCGATCTTTACCGTGTCGAGTACGGACGGTGCGCCGGACGCGCCGCCGTACGCCGCCGTCGTCGCCTCCAACTGATCCGCGATGACCTGCTGGTCCACCGGGACGAAGCGGTGGTTCCAGTTGTCCTTCGGATCGAAGGAAACGATGCAGGTCAGGTTCGCGATGCCGAACACGCCGAGTTCCTGGAACGTCTTTAGGTCCGCCTGCGCACCGGCGCCGCCGGTGGCCTCGGAGCCGGCGATGGTCAGGGCGACGGCGGGATAGGCGCTGGTGTCGGAGGGTACGTTGTCCACGGCGTAAGAAGTCATGGAGCTATCCTGCCATCCGCGGAAAACCGGGCGCATTGTGCCCATGTCCAATATGACCACAACCCGAGTGTTCTGGATCACGGGGAATAGGGTGACGGACGGCGTAGCTTTCTTGCGGCGCCGGATTCAGGAAGGTTCATTGATGAGCACTCAATTGTCCGAAGCGGCCCAGACCAGAAAAGCCGTCGGCAACATCCTCAAAGGCTCGGCCGGCAACCTCGTCGAGTGGTACGACCTCTACGTCTACACGGTCTTCGCGGCCTACTTCCAGACGCACTTCTTCAACTCCAAGGACGAGCTCCAGGCCGGCCTTGAGGCGATGGCCGTCTTCTCGACGTCGTTCCTGATGCGCCCGATCGGCGCCTGGTTCTTCGGCCGTTACGCCGACCGGAAGGGCCGCAAGGCCGCACTGACCCTGAGCGTGACAATGATGTCCGCCGGTTCCTTCGCTATTGCGCTGCTCCCCACCCAGGAAGTGATCGGACTGTGGGCCCTGATCCTGCTGGTCCTCATCCGCGTGATCCAGGGCTTCTCCGTCGGCGGCGAGTACGGCACCAGTGCCACCTACATGTCCGAGGCCGCCACCACCAAGCGGCGTGGTTTCTTCTCCAGCTTCCAGTACGTCACCCTGATCGGCGGCCAGATGCTGGCCCTGCTGGTGCTGGTGATCCTGCAGAACGCCATGCCCAAGGGCGACCTGACAGAGTGGGGCTGGCGCATCCCGTTCGCGTTCGGCGGCGTCGCCGCCCTCATCGTGCTTTGGCTGCGGCGCACCATGGAGGAAACCGTTTCGGCCGAGCAGATCGAGGCAGCCACGGCCCCCGTGGCGGCCGGCGAAGCGCGGCCGGGCACCATGAGGCTGCTGTTCACCAGCTACTGGAAGCCGCTGATGATTTGCATCGGGATCACACTCGGCGGCACGGTAGCGTTCTACACGTACACCAACTTCATCCTGAAGTTCATGAATGACACCTCGGGCATCGCCAAGACCGACACCTCGGTAATCAACTTCTGGGCATTGTTCATTTTCATGCTGCTCCAGCCCGTCTACGGCATCATCTCGGACAAGGTGGGCCGGAAGCCGCTGCTGCTCTGGTTCGGCATCACCGGCGTCCTGTTCACTTGGCCGCTGCTCTCCGCGTTGGCCGGCACCAAGGATCCGTTCACGGCGTTCCTGCTGATGATGGGCGGGCTGCTGATCGTGGGCGGCTACACCTCGATCAACGCCCTGGTGAAGGCTGAGCTGTTCCCCGCCTCCATCCGTGCCCTCGGCGTCGGACTCGGCTACGCGATCGCGAACTCGCTCTTCGGCGGCACCGTCCCGCTGATCGGCGCGGCCCTGCAGAAGTCCAACCAGGAAGAGCTGTTCTTCACCTACGTCACGGTGGCCATCGGCATCTCGCTGCTGGTGTACATCTTCGCGCTGAAGAACAAGAAGTCCACGTACCTGGACCACGAGCAGGGTCACGCCTGGGAACCCGCCGACGTCGTCATCACTGCGGGCGACTCGGGCCGCGAGGGCGACGGCAAGGACCTCATCGACGCCTCGCGCCGCTAGGGTTCCGGCCCGCGATTCCTGCGCCGTTTCGACGGTTTCCTGCAGGAAAGACGCTGCGCAGCGTCGAAACGGCAGGGAACCGTCGAAGTGGCGCGCCGCGGGCGACCGCTGCCCAGCCGATGACAACCGCCGGGATCGCGCCCACCAGCAGGGCCGCGACGGGGAGGAAGCTGAAGCCCACGGCGCTCGGGGTCAGGAACAGGGTCCAGGCGCTGAACAGGACACAAAAGCTCGCGTGTGTCACCAGGATGCCGGTCCAGACCGCACCGGAACCCAGCTCGACCCGTATAGGCCGGCTCACCGCCGAGCTCCGCCGAGCCGGTCCAGCGCGGACTCCAGCCCGGGCTCCTGAAAGGCGAACCCGGCATCGAGCAGCCTGCGTGGCTCCACCCAGCGACTCTTAAGCACCAGCTCGGCTTCCGTGCGGATCAGCACGGCTCCGAGCTTCAGCAGCCACCCGGGCATGGGCATGCCCCACGGCACCCCGTGGGCGCAGCGGACCAGCCGCATCAGCTCCCGGTTCTGCACGACCTCCGGCGCCGCGACATTGACCGGACCGGTCAGGTCAGGGCGCCGGTGCAGGAAGCCCACTGCGCGGTAAAGGTCTTCAATATGGATCCAGCTGAATTTCTGCGCCCCGTTGCCCATCCGGCCGCCCAGGCCGAGCCGCGCCAGGTTCGCGAAGGGACGCATCACTCCGCCTCCCGGTCCCAGCACGATCGCGATGCGCAGCGGAATCTTCCGGGTATGCGGAGTCGGTGCCAGGTCCAGCGCCTCTTCCCAGGCGCGGGCGACGTCGACGGAGAACCCGGTGCCCGGCTCGCCGTCGTCCTCCGTTTGGGGCCGGTCCTCGGCGTGCCGGTAGATGGTTGCCGTGCCGGCGTTCAGCCAGGTGGCCGGGGGACTGCTGCAGCGCGAGATGGCACGGCCAAGCACCGCCGTCGTGGTTGTCCGGGAGTCAAGGATCTCGGCTCGGTTCCGCGCGTTGTAGCGGCAGCTCACTGAACGCCCGGCCAGGTTCACGAGGAGGTCGGCGCCATTGAGGGTGCGGGCAAGGCCGCCATCGTCTCCCCAGTGGACGGTGTCAGCGGGCGAGCGGCCGATGGTCCGCACCTCCCAGCCATCGTCCCCGAAGCGGCGCCGGAAGTAGCTCCCGATAAAGCCCGAGGCGCCGGCCAGGACCACAATGTTCTTTCCCATGATTCCCCCGATGGTTGTGTGCTGTTGTCCGGCTTTAGCCCCGGACGGTTCGGCTCAAGTCCAGGGCGTCGTCGAGGATCCTGCTGACACCGGGAATCCTGGCTAGCGACAGCCCGCGGGCAATCAAGGGGGCGAGGCCGTCCACGAGCTGCCGAGTGCGGCGCTGTCCCTGCGAGGTGTCGTACACCCAGAAAAGGGTCACGCCCATGTAGGCGAGCCACAGAAGCTCCGGAAGTTCCGTGCGGAGCTTCCGGGGAGCGGCGGGGCTGGCCCCGTCGACGGCGGTGCGGTAGGTCGCCAGCGCAACCTCCCTCGCGGCCGCCGAGGCGGCGTTGAACGGATTGACGGGCGACGCCGGACGGATGGCGGTGGTGATGAACTCGGCACCGAAGCGGTGGTACGGGGCCATGACGTCCAGTCCGGCATGCATCGTGGCCTTTAGCCTGCCGCTGAGGTCCTTGACGCCGACGACTGTCTCCGCGGCCTTGCGGGCATGCTCGGACTGTACCTGCAGGTAGAGCTCGTGGACCAGGTCATCCTTCGAGGCGAAGTAGTAGTAGGCGTTGCCGACGGAGACGCCGGCTTCGGCGGCGACGGCGCGCATGGTGGTTTTTTCGAAGCCGAGGTCGCGGAACATGCGCAGCGCGACGTCGGCCACCAGTTGCCGGGTTTGTTCGCTTTTGCCTGTCATGGTATCCCGTCGCCAGTTTCTGAACGTGTTCAAATAGGATGGCACAGCTTTTGAACACGTTCAATTAATTGTTTCGGACTGTCCCCCGGGACAGACCCGGGAGGGGCGGCAGGGCAATGACCGGGAGGTCGGCGCGCAGGACCCGCCGCGCGGGTGCGAGAATGGAGACGGTTCCAGGTGCGCGCCGCCGGAGCTTCCCAGTGCTAATACAGCCGGCCGTCCGGGTTTCATCTCTTGTTCCGGGCCGCCGAGCGAACCACTACGACAGGAACACCCATGACTTCCGCCAAGACCCTGCCGGCACCCGCCCCGCCAAAATTTGCCTCGATCGGCTCCCCGTACTTCGGTATCATGCTGGCCGTCATGGCCGTGGTGCTGATCCTGTCCAACATCGGGGCCTCGAAGGGCGTCGCGATCGGGCCGATCATTACCGACGGCGGCTTCTTCCTGTTCCCGCTGGCCTACATTCTGGGCGACGTGATCAGCGAGGTCTACGGCTTCAAAGTGGCCCGCAAAGCCATCCTGACCTCCTTCGCGCTGTCCGTCTTCGCCTCGCTTTGCTACTGGATCATCATCGCGCTGCCCGGCTTCACCGACGACTACGGCGTTGCCAAACAGTCGGCACTCGAGTTGGCCCTCGGCCCGGTGCCGCAGATCGTGCTCGCCTCCATGCTGGCCTTCCTCGCCGGCCAGACGATCAACTCCTGGATCCTGGTGAAGATGAAGGCCCGGTCCGGAGAGAAATCCCTGTGGGCGCGGCTGATGGGGTCCTCCGGCGTCGGCGAATTCGTAGACACGCTGATCTTCTGCAGCATCGCCGCATCCGTTATAGGCATCACGAACTTCGGCATGTTTGTGAACTACGTGGTGGTGGGCTTTGTCTACAAGACACTCGTCGAGTATTTGTTCGTGCCGCTGACCTCACTCGCGATCCGCTGGATCAAGAAGCGCGAACCGAGCTACGGGGCTTAGGGGCAGCCCGTCCCCGCACCTTGGCGCCGCCGCTGCCCTCTGGCGCCACTGCCGTTTCGACGGTTCCGTGCCAGCTCGACGTTTGGAATCGTCTATCCGACACGGAACCGTCGAATCGGGGAGGCATCGGCCGCCGCGCCGTTGCGAAATGCCCGCAGGACCCGGTACTTGAACTCCACCTCGTTGAACAGGTCCTTCCACTCGATTCGGAGGAATGTCCAACCCTGCTCCATAAGTGCCTTCTCGCGCCGCCGCTCCGCGAACAGGACGTCCCCCGTGGGCTGGTAGTCGAAGTACTTGCTCTTGCCGTCGAACTCGAGGGCAACCTTGCGTTCGGGCCACGCAAAATCCAGCCGGTATTCCCCGAACGGAGTAGGGACGCGGAACTGCAGCTCCGGCGGCGCTATTCCGAGCCGGTGCAGCAGCTCCCTGGTGCGGCTCTCTCCGGCCGACTCGGAGCGAGGATCGGCCAGTTCGAGGGCCCGGCGCAGCGTGACCACTCCGTTGCGGCCGACGAGCACTGAACACTGTGTGCGCAGGAGGCCGAGGTCCGCACCAATGCGAGCGGCGTGATCCACCAGGATCACGGCCTGGGGAACAGTGAACATCAGGCAACAATCGATGACCGTGCGTTCCAGCGACGTGCAGGGGAGCCCGTCGATATAGCAGATCTCGCGGCTACTCAGGAGACGGGTGTGGGCCACGACCTCGCGCCCGTGGGAGATGCCGGAGGGGCGGCCCTGTTGGGTGAAATGCACTCGGTTATCGGCGTTCCACAGCTGGAGGCCACGGAGGCTGGCACCCGAGACGTGGCTGTAGGCGAACCCTCCCGTCGACGTCGTGAGCGTTCCGAGGGCATGTGCAGAAATTAGCTGCCGACGTCGGGCTGTGGCGTTCAAACCGCGCCACCAATGCCCGCGGGCGTAGCAGCCGCGGCGCAGCCGGACGAGCGCGGCCCCCTGCACCAGCCGCGCGATGGCCCGGGAGTTTAGCCCGGACGCCAGGAGCTGGTCTGTTCGCCAGAGGTCACCGGCGGCCGGGAGTTCGGGAGGCATGGGACCAGCTTTAACCGCGGACCAGACGCTGGCCAGACAACCTTGCGGATATGTGGACAACCCCCGTTTCGACGGTTCCCCGCCTCGTCGGCGTTGCCCGTCGTCGAGCCGGCGGGGAACCGTCGAAACGGCGGGTGGCGGAAGATCTAGCCCTTGAGGGCCCCGTCGAGAAGCTCCCGGAGTTCGCGGAAGTGCCGTTCCGTGGCCTCCGCGTCGAAGGCCGAGGTGTCCGCCATCGAGTAGCCGTGCGATGCGCCGGCGTAGATTTCATTGGCGGCTTCGAGACCGGCCGCGTCCAGGGCCTTGCCCAGCCGCGCCACGGCGTCGTGATCCATGCTCCGGTCATGGTCGGCGTGGCCAAACACGAACCGGGCCCGGGCGGTGCCGAGCCCCAGGTGAGGGCTGTCGGGGGCGTCGGTCGCGAGCCCGCCGCCGTGGAAGCCGCCGCAGGCCGCAACCGCGTGTGGGTGGGCGGTCGCCGTGCGGACAGCCAGCCGTGCGCCCATGCAGTAGCCGGCGACGCCGATGGGGCCGGGCGTTACGCAGTCGAGCTGGCCGAGGGCCTCCAGCCACGCGTCGATGTCCTGAGCAGCTTTGTCCGTGCTGAGGCGTCCCACCCGCGGAAAGGCGGCCGCGCCGGCGGCCTCGCGGCCCTCAGGGGTGCCCATGTCCGTTGCCGGCGCAAGCTCTGCCGCCGTTCCCTCGCGGTAGAAGACGTTCGGGGCCAGTACGACGTAGCCCCAGTCGGCGATGCGCTGCGCCATGTCCTGGATGCGGGGGCGCAGGCCGAAGGCGTCCATGTAGAGGATGACGCCCGGGTACGGGCCCGCACCGGCGGAGGGGCGGGCCACCAGGGCCTCGGCGGTGCCGTCTGCGGCAGGGATTTCGATGAGCATCCGGCCAGACTACAGCAGGCGGTTGTGAGGGCCCAGGACAGATGAGGGGCGGTGGTTGGCGCCGGGTTCAACAGCGGCCCGGCAACCGGCCCGATGCCCATTGCGAACCCGGGCGCCAGCGTGCTACCGTCTTGGCGATCGTGACCCGTCGGCAGGAGGTGAGACCCGTGAACGCAGTATCCCATCGGGTGCTCCCCTGCAGCCTACGATCGCGCGGCTGAGCTAGTCGCCACCTGGAGCGCCCTAACCGGCAATTCCCGAAAGGCGACTCCCATGAACCCAACACATACTTCAGGTCCGCACCCCACCTCGAGGTCGGCCTCCGCCGGGCTGACGTCCGCACAGCATCAGCCGCAGTTCGACGCCGCAAAACCGGTCCGGGCCGGCGGAGAGCGAGCGTTGGTCCTCGGTGGCGGAGGATCGACAGGCAACGCGTGGCTGATCGGCGTCATCGCCGGCCTGTTCGATGCCGGGCTGGACATGACCACAGCCGACCTGACCATCGGGACGTCGGCCGGCTCGACGGCTGCGGCCCAGATAGGTGGCGCGACTCCGACCGAGCTGCTTGCCGCCATCCTTGCCGCTGCGCCGCAGCGACGGCCCCGTCCGGTCGGAACCGACCGAGGACGTGTTCCGATCAGGCCCGTTGCGGACCAGCTGGTGAGGACACGCAAAATTATCGCCTCCGCCCAGGATGCGGCTGGCATGCGCCGCGCAATGGGCGCGGCGGCACTCGACCTGGATGCGGCGTCGGACGGCTCCTGGCAAACCCGGTGGCGCGACACCGTCGCCTCGCGGCTGCCTAGCCAGCGCTGGCCGCAACGAACGCTGCTCATCACGGCGGTCGATGCCCGCACCGGTGAACCGGTCGTGTTCGACCGTGACTGCGGCGTCGACCTGGCCGACGCCGTGGCCGCCAGTTGTGCCAGTGGCCTTCCCTACAGGATCGGCGGCAACCTGTATATCGATGGCGGTTACCGACGCAACGAGAATGCTGATCTGGCGGCCGGATGTGGGCGGGTGCTGGTGCTGTCACCATTCGGCGGCAGGACATTGCATCCGCTGGACTGGGGCATGCAGCTCGCGGCACAGGTCGGCGAACTACGGGCACGCGGCAGCAAAGTAGAAACGATCTCCCCGGACAGCAACTCCGAGCACATGTTCGGCGCCAATGCGATGGACCCGTCGATGCGTCCCCCCGCCGCGCGGGCCGGCTACGACCAGGGCAGAGCCCTCGCCGGACAGCTCACCGAATTCCGGCGCTGACGCCGGGTTTCTGGCCCCGACGACCCCTCGATCATGAAAGGCCGGTTTGACCAAGGACCCAACCGCACCTAGGAGTAGTAGCGCCCCAGCGTCTCGGCCTTGAACTCGAAAAAGGTGCCGGCCTCGATGGCGAGGCGGGCGTCGTCCACCATCTTCACCACGAAGCGCTCGTTGTGGATCGAGATCAGGGTGGCGGAGAGCATCTCCTTGGCCTTGAACAGGTGATGGATGTAGGCCCGTGAGTAGTTCACGCACGCGTAGCAGTCGCAGCCTTCCTGCAGCTGGCCGAAGTCGCGCTTGTACTTGGCGCCGGACAGGTTGTACCGGCCGGTGGGGTGGTAGAACGCCGAGTTGCGGGCCACCCTGGTGGGCGAGACGCAGTCGAACGTGTCCGCGCCGTTCTCGATTGCAGTGAAAATGTCGTCCGGTTCGGAGATGCCGAGCAGGTGCCGCGGCTTGTTCTCCGGCAGTTCTTCGTTGCACCAGCGCACGATCGTGCCGAGGTTTTCCTTTTCCAGCGCGCCGCCGATCCCGAAGCCGTCGAAGTTCATGGCGCCGAGATCCCGGCAGGCTTTGCGGCGCAGGTCCTCGTACTGGGCGCCCTGGATCACGCCGAAGAGCGCCTGATACGGTTTGCCCGCCCGCACGGACGTGAGCCGGGAATGCTCGGTGATGCAACGCTCAGCCCAGCGCCGGGTGCGTTCCAGGGACTCCTCCTGGTAGCCGCGGGAATTCTGCAGCGTGGTCAGCTCGTCGAAGGCGAACATGATGTCCGCACCGATCTGGTGCTGGACGTTCATCGAGATCTCGGGGCTGAACCGGTGCCGGTCGCCGTTGAGGTGGCTTTTGAACCACACGCCTTCCTCGTCCACGTGGGCCAGGCGTTCCTTGCCGGGGGCCACGGCGTCGTCGGGGACGGCGGTGTCCGCAACCGGCGCAGTCTTCATGTCGATGACCTTCTTGAACCCGGAGCCGAGGCTCATCACCTGGAAGCCGCCGGAGTCGGTGAACGTCGGTCCGCGCCAGTTCATGAACGAGCCCAGCCCGCCGGCCTCGTCCAGGATGTCCGCGCCCGGCTGCAGGTACAGGTGGTAGGCGTTGGCCAGCACGGCCTGCGCGCCGAGGTCGGCGACGGCTTCGGGCAGTACCGCCTTGATCGTGGCTTTGGTCCCGACGGCGATGAACGCCGGGGTCTGGATCTCGCCGTGCGGAGTGGTGATGGTGCCGGTCCGGCCCAGGAACTCCCCGCCGTTGCAGGCCACCTGCTGGCCCGACGGCGCGCACGTTTCGCTCAGTCGTTTGCCCACCCGGAAGGAAAACTCGGATTGCCGGGCCGGCAGCGGGGATGAGGGGGCTGGTTCAGGATTCGCTGGCACCGTTCAAGTGTGCCAGCTAACACCGCGTAACCCTCAGTGCGGCGGGTCGGATGTGGGGTAGTTCTCAGCGCGCCAGGTGTCCCAGTAGCCGCGGACGGTTTGAAGCTGATGGGCACCGGGTCCGTAGGCCGGGACGTCCCCGACTCCCAGCTTCTTGACCTTCGAGCCGCCGGCCCCGGGTACAGCGAAGAAAAACGTCCGGCGCGTGCCGTGCGGGTGCCGCTTCAAGGTGAAGCGGAGCTGACTTCCGTGCCGGCCGGGACCGGCTTGAGCGTGAGACTATCGTCGTTGTTGACGACGTTGGAGGCGTGTTCCGCGGCGCCACGCCGTGGCGGGGTAGGGGCGCTTAGGTGCGCACGGACTCAAGTTCGTTGCCGATCCGGCGCTCCAGTTCAGGCCGGCCGAGGGTCTGGGAGCCCCCGTGCGCGCGCAGGAAGAGGAGCGACTCGAGCCGCAGCAGCCGCCATTCACGCTCCGCGTCCGGGTTGGAATTGTCGATGGCGCGGAAGATTTCCTTGTCGTACAGATTGGGCTCGTTCAATGAGCGCTGGCGCACCTTGGCGTTGATTCGGGCCTTGAACGGGTCCGTCTCCATCGCGTCCGGCGCCCGCAGGAACTTCTCGTAGACGGCGGCGCGTGCTTCTTCTCCGCGCTGCCGGCAAATGTAGCTGGCTAGCGCGAGGGACGCCTCCACCGAGGACCAGCGGCCGGGGTTTCCGTCGAAGGGGAGCACGTTGAGCAGGTCCGCTATGGCGAGGGCGTTGTCGGCGTCCTTGAGCACGACAAACAGCTCGTGGGCCAGGTCGCTGAGGTCCTTGAGGCAGCTGCCGGATTTGGTGTTGATGCCCTTGGTGAGCCGGTCGCTGAGCAGCAGCACGCCCAGCGCGTCGGGGTGAGCTTCGGCCACGGCCTCCACGACGGACTCCGGGGTTCCCTCCGGAACCGGGATCAGGGCCAGGTCCGCATCGGTGGGGCCGCTGGCGACCGGCGGGGCCACCGGCAGCGGAGGAACGGCGACGGCGGGAGCTGCCGTCGCGCTGCCGTCCTCGCCGGCAACGTGCTGGATCAGCTGCAATTCCGGGCCGCCGTCGTCCTCGCTGCCGTCGTCCTCGCCGCCGTCGTCCGGGCCGCCGTCGGCGGGGGAGACCTCAGCGGGCGGGATATCGGCGGGGGAGATCTCATCCGTTGATTCCGGCGCGGCGTCCCGGACCAGAACCACGGAGCCGGCGGCGATCCGCAGCACGCCGCCGCCGGTGAGCGTGGCCCGGATGATGGCGGGAGCGCCGAAATCGTCGTTGTCAACGTCCACGCGCCGAATTTCCGCGGCGCGCGTGGCGTCGGGCAGGAGCAGCAGATCCCCGGTCCGCAGAGCTCCCGCCGGCCGTTCGCTGTAGTTCAGAGTGGCTGTGGGGTGGGTCATCTGGAGTCCTTAAGTTCTCTTTCGGTCCGCTCAACAGTCTACAAAGAACGGCGCGCTGAGTCGGGGAGGCCGTGAGTGGTCCGTGTGCCCCGGGCGGTCCGGCAGCTCCGGTGCACCAGGCCCCTACTGGCCGACGCCCGCAAAGGCCAGCGCCTGGCGGATCAGGGCCCCGCGGCCGCCGCTGAACTCCAGTTGCACGTCGGAGCCCATCACTTCCCCGGGCGTCATCCAGGTCAGTTCCAGGGCGTCCTGCCGCGGTGAGCATTCGCCGGTGACCGGGATGATGTAGGCCAGGGCGACGGCATGCTGTCGGTCATCGGTGAACCCGGTGTGCGACGGGGACGGGAAGTATTCGGCCACCGTGAAAGGAACCGGGCTGATCTGCAGCTGGGGGAAGGCGAGCGGGCCGAGGTCCTTTTCGATGTGGCGCAGCAGGGCGGCACGGATGGTCTCGCGGTACAGTACCCGGCCGGAAACCAGGGACCGGATCATGGTGCCGTCCGCGTCCGCCTGCAGCAGCGTGCCGACCTCGTTCACGAACCCGAGAGGGTCCAGCCGGACCGGCACGGCTTCGACGTAGACCATGGGAAGCCGGCCGCGGGCTTCGAACAAATCGTCGTCGGAGAGCCAGCCGGGATTCGGGTCGGGAGTGCGAACGTTCATGGTTAAGTTCTACCCCATCCGCGTTCGCGGGACGTGGTCAACCCCGCGCCGCGGTCGGTGCCGCGGCGATCCAGAGGGCATGCGGGCGGGCGGCGCTGCCGTCCGCGTCCGGGTTGCCCAGGCGCAGGAGCGGCACAGCGGCGTCCTCAACCACCGCAGCCTCGTGGCCCGCCCCGGCGAGCCGTTCCCGCAACTCGTCAAGGTCGCCGTCGTATTCGAAGCCCAGCCCGGCGTGCCCGGTTCCGGCGGCCGTGCCGGCACCGGCACCGACCATCAGGATTCCGCCGTTCTTCGCCGTGAACGCCTCCGTTCCGGCACGCTCCATGTCTTTGGCGCCGGTCCCGCCGGGTGCCGGGCGGGGACGGGCGCCGATGTCGCGCAGGGTCCGGCTTGCCGCCGTCGGGTCCGCCGCGAACCAGACGCCGACGACGGCGAGGACCGGCGCCGTCTCCGAGGAACGCGCCCAGCTGCCGTCGGACTCGCGCCTGGCGGGGTCGGCCAGGAAACTGAAGCCGTCCGGGGCGGTGACCCGGCAGGAGGGGCCGTGCTCCGCTTCGATGAGCTCCGCGGTGGCGCCGGCTCGACCGCCGGCATGGTTGGTCCGGCGGGCAAATTCCGCCAGCTCTCCGACCTCGACGCCGAATGAGGTGGTACCGTCCTGCGCCGTGCCCGATTCGGCGGCATGAAGCGCCAGGCGTCCGGCGCCGGCGTCGAACTCCCGCCAGGTGGGCTCGTCGACTGTCTTAACCATGCCCAGATCGGTCAGTAGTCGCTCCCATTGATCCAGGCGGGAGGTGAAATGGATGGGGCGGACACGCAGCAAGGTGATCTCCCTGATGGTCGGGGGCGGGGAGCACAATGGTGCCATGGCTGCTGAGCTGATGGAACTGCTGGTCAAAGACGCCGCCGAATGGCGCACGTGGTTGGAAGCCCACCACGCGGACAGCCCCGGCGTGTGGCTCGTGCTGCACAAGAAGGGCGGGTCGGTGACGGAGCTGGACTACGAGGCTGCCCTACAGGAAGCGCTTTGTTTTGGCTGGATTGACGGACAGGGCAGACGCCGGGACGCCGAGACTTCCTTTCAGCGGATGACCCGGCGTGGTCCGAAAAGCGTTTGGTCGGAGCGGAACGCGGAGCGCATCGGGCGGCTTGAAGCGGCGGCCCGGATGACCCCGGCCGGGCGGGCCGCCGTCGAAAGCGCCAAAGCTGACGGCCGCTGGGAGGCTGCCTATGCGGGCCAGGCATCGGCGGAGGTGCCGTCGGATCTGGCCGCCGCCATCGCGGCGGAACCGCGGGCGCAGGCCATGTTCGAGGTTCTGACGTCGGTGAACAGATACGCCCTGATCTACCGGACCAACTCGGTCAAACAGGCGTCCACGCGGGAACGCAAGATCGCCGGCTTCGTGGAAATGCTCGCCCGCCACGAGACACCGTACCCGCAAACCCGGCGGCCGGACCCGAGGCTTCACTGAGGGAGGCTTCAGGATAACGGCTCTTTCAGCGACTTCCCAGTGTCCGCCCGGGACCCCGACAGCCAAGGCTGGCACCATAGCCCAATGCCTACTTTCCAGCACCAGCGGTCCCGCGGCGGGCCGCCAAGGCCGCCTTCGCAACGCGCCCTGTTCTTTGCCGCCGCCGGCCTGCTGCTGGCGGGCGAGGCAGTGTTCTGGCTGATGCTGGCCGCGGTCCAGACGAACTCCGGGCTCGCGTTGCTCGACGGCGGCGTCCACACTGCCCTGGTGGAGGGCCGTTCGGCCTCCGCCACCGCCATCCTGACGGCCGTCAGCACTGTCACCTCACCCGCATGGATGACGGCCGTCGGGGGCCTTGCGGCTCTCGGCTGGGCGATCCGGAATCGGGAAATCTGGCGTCCGGCGCTGCTCCTCGGCGCCATGGCGGCCACCTTGGCGGTGTCCACCATCATCAAGCACCAGGTGGCCCGGGGCCGGCCGTCGGCGTCCGACTTCCTGATGGGCCCCGATGACGCACTGTCCTTCCCCTCCGGCCACACGTTCGGCACCGGCGTTTTCGCTCTGGTCCTGGCGTACCTGCTGCTGGGCGGCGCCGGGGCCCGCACGGTCCGTCGCTCGACGGCGGTATTGGCGTTCTCGGCCGCCGCCCTCGGAACGTTGCTGGTAGCGTTCAGCCGGCTCTACCTGGGCTACCACTGGCTGACCGATGTGGTGGCCTCAATGGGCCTGGCGGTCGCCGTCACGGGGGTTGTGGTGCTGGTGGACGGCCTGCGCGCCGCGCGGATGTCGACGCTGGCGGAACGGCCGGCGGAACTGCAGGGCGCCGGACCGGAGGCGGCGGACGCGCTGGCGGCCGGCCGGGGGCACTTCGCGGAGGATCTCGGCGTCGGCGGGGCTGGCTGGCGGCGTGTCCGTGTCAAAGTGCCCCCGGACGGCGGAATATGAGCCCGGGTCAACTGCGCGGAAGTCGGTCCGGGCCGTCCTAGAAGGCCACGCCGAGCGCCTGGGCGAGAACCACCGCCGAGGCTGAGGACCACGCCTGCGGATGGCACGAGGCCGGATATGGCACCGCCCGTCCGGCCTCCGCCGCGGCGACTCCGGCGAACAGCTCTGGAAGGTGGTGGCCGAAAGAGACGGAGGCCGCCAGCAGGCCCCCGGCGAGGACCCGGGCCTCGTCGGTGAATCCCTCGCCGAGCAGGCCCCTGATGGCGATGGCGGTGTCGTGGCTCCAGACCGAGCCGCAGTGGTAGCTGAACGGCCAGAACCCGGCCGCCTGCCGCGACAGCGTGTGCAGCCCATAGCCGGAGAACAGCTCCGGGCTCAGCAGCCGGTTCGCCACGAGCCTGGCGTCCGCGGCGTCCAGGATCCCGGTCCCCAGCAGGTGCCCCATGTTCGACCCCGGGATGTCCAGCGCTTCGCCGCGGCCGTCGAGTGCCATCGCCGGGAAGGCGCCGTCGCCGTCCTGCACCCAAAAGCGCTCGCGGAAGTTTTGCTTCAGCGCCGCTGCGAAGTCGCGGAGTTCCTGGCCCCCGGGTTTGCCGTAGGAGTCAAACAAGTCCGCCGTCGCCACGGCCGCCTGGTACGCGTAGCCCTGCACTTCGGACAGCGCGATCGGGCCCTGGGCCTGGCGTCCGTCCCGGAACTGCATGGCGTCCCGGGAGTCCTTCCAGCCCTGGTTGCTCAGGCCGCGGCCGGAGGTGTCCTGGTAGCTGAGGAAGCCGCCGTTGGCATTTTTTCCCGCGCCGTTGCCGCCCGCGCCCCCGGCAGCCAGCAGCCACTGTGCGGCGCGGGCGGCGTTGGGCAGTAGTGAGCGGACCGCCTCGTCGTCGGTCCCGGCCTGCCCCAGTTCGCCCAGCAGGCACAACCACAACGGAGTCGAGTCCACCGCGCCGAAGTACACCGGCGGGAGCCGCAGAGACTGGCTTTCCAGCACGAGCTCCTTCGCCCGCAATTCGTGCAGGATCTTGCCCGGCTCCTCGGCCGCGGCGGGGTCGGTCCGGGTGCCCTGGTAGGCGGCGAGGGCGCGCAGGGTTCCCGCCGCGAGCGCTGCGTCCACTGGCAGCAGCAGCCGCGCGGCCCAGAGCGAATCCCTGCCAAAGAGCGTGAAATACCAGGGAGCGCCGGCGGCCAGGAAGGGGGCGTCGGGTGCGTTACGGCCCGCCAGCCGGAGCCCGTCAAGCTCGTCGAAGGAGTTCTCCAGGAGGAGACCCAGCGGTCCGTCCGGCTGGGTACCGACGCGTCGGGAGGCAGGGACGCGCGCGGCTGCGACGGCGTCATCGGTGGCGGCAAGCGTGGCCTGCCATTCCGCCTCCAGCGGCCGTCCGCGGCCCGTTGTGCCGCGCCAGGTCAACAGGTCGGCATCGGTCACCCGGCCGGCCGCGGCCACGGTCAGGGTTTTGCCGCCCTCGCTCCAGCGCAATGTGGACTCATCCGCCGCGGAGGGTCGCAGCGGTTTGCGGAAGCGGCCCAGCCGGACGGCGGCCATGTCGGTGAAATCGGCGGCCAGCCGCACCTTGATCTCCGCGTCCAGGGCATCCAGCGAGGTGCTCAGCCGCAGCGTGACGCGCACCGCTCCGGGGGTGACGGTCCAGGTCTGCAGGAGTTCGACGGCGGGGTCTTCGGTGGGCCCCTCGATGCCGCGCAGCAGTCCGCGGACCCGGAGCACGCCGCCGGGGGAGGCCTCCACCGTGGCAGGTTCCGGCGTGTGCCCGTTCACGGTGACCTCGGCGCGGCACAGCATCCGGGTGTCGCCATGCAGCAACCCGGTGAACCACCCATCGGCACCGGCCGTGTCGCCCGTCCCTGTCGTTGCGCCATCGCCCAGCCGGCCGTCGGCGTCGAGCCACAACTGGGTGGGGGCGGCCACGGAACAGTGCTGACGGTGGAGCGCCGGCTGAACAGTCATCCGCCCACCCTATGCCGGAGCGTAGCACCGACCTAGGACCGGCAGCGCGCCGGCGGCCATCCCAGGCCGGCCGACCGGTCCGCGGGACTCAGGCCGGCGCGGCGTCGTCCATCGGGAAGGCCACGGCCTCACCCACCACCCGCAGGGTCAATTCGGTGCCGGGACGGGCGATGGACGCGTTCCAATGCCGGATGGTGATGATCTCGCCGCCGCCGGGGTAGCGGTGGTCGGCCACGGCACCCGCGGCGAGGACCGGCGGCGCGGGAAGTTGGAGCCGAACCGTGGTTTCGGGACCGAAGTAGTCCGTGTCCACCACCGTGCCGCGGATGGGACCGTCTTCAGCGATCCGGATCTGCTCGGGGCGGAGCATGAGCTGCACCCGGCCCTGCGCCGGTGGACGGCGGACCGGAATGCCGCCGAGTGAGCAGGTGGCCAGGGACCCCTCCATCCAGGCGTCCAGGATGACCGCGTCGCCCAGGAACTCCGCGGTGGCTCGGTCCGCCGGGCGGGTGTAGACCACGAAAGGGTTGCCGATCTGCGCCAGCTTGCCGCCGCGCATCACCGCCACCTGATCCGCGAAGGAGAGCGCCTCGGCCTGGTCGTGGGTGACCAGGATGGTGGTCACTCCGGCGTCGTGGAGGACCTTGCCGACGGTGCGGCGGGTGGCAACGCGCAGACCGGCGTCGAGCGCGGAGAACGGTTCGTCCAGCAGCATCAGCTCGGGTTCCCGGGCCAGGGCACGGGCTAGCGCGACGCGCTGCTGTTGGCCGCCGGAGAGCTGGTGGGGCCGCCGCTTGGCCATGGCCGGGTCCAGTGCCACCATTTCGAGCAGCTCGGCCACCCGGGTCTTGACGCCGCGGTGGCCGCCGGGAAGCTTGCCGGCGTCCAGCCCGAAGGCGATGTTCTGGCCGACCGTCAGGTGCGGGAAGAGCGCGCCGTCCTGCGCCACGTACCCGACGTGCCGTTTGTGAGCGGGGACCCAGACGCCGTTGCCGGCCACCTTGTTCCCGTTGAGTAAGATGCTGCCGGTCTCGGGGTGCTCGAAGCCGGCGATGAGCCGTAACAGGGTGGTCTTGCCCGACCCGGAGGGACCCACGATCGCCGTCGTACCGCCCTTGGCGACGGAGAGATTGACGCCCTTGAGGACCGCCTGGGAGCCGAAGTTCTTGGTGACGGCGTCGATTTCCAGGTGGCTGTTGGTGCTGGGAGCCACCGAGGGGGCGATCCGGGGTTCCGGAAGCCGGGAGGGTTGTTGTTCGGTCACTGTCCCGCTGCTTTCTTGGACTGCTGGAAGAGGAGGTAGGTCATCGGCGCCGAGATCAGGATCATCAGCAGGGCGTAAGGCGCGGCGCCGGCATAGTCGATTTCGCTGCTCTTGCTCCAGAATTCCGTGGCCAGGGTGCGGGTCCCGTTGGGCGAGAGCAGCAGGGTGGCCGTCAGCTCGTTGACGATCCCGAGGAACACCAGGGCCGCGCCGCCGGCTGCGGCCGGGGCCGTGAGGCGCAGGGTGACCCTGATAAACGCCAGCAGCGGGGGCTTGCCGAGGGCCTGCGCGGCCTCGTCGAGTTCTTTGGGCGCCTGGGCGAGCCCGGAGCGGATGTTCACCAGCGCCCGCGGCAGGAACAGCAACACGTAAGCGGCGACCAGCAGCCCCGTGGTTTGGTAGAGATTTGGCGCCATCCGGATACTGACGGTCACGAAGGCGAGGCCGACGACGATCCCCGGCATGGAGCTCGTGACGTAGTTGGAGAGCTCCAGGGCTTTGCTGAACAAGCTGGGGCGCCGCACGGCGAGATACGCCATTGGGAAGGCGACCACTGTGGTGGCTGCGGCCCCGGCTACGCCGTAGCCGAGCGTCTGCAGCAGCGACGGCAGGAACTCGTCGGCCGACCAGATGTCCGGTCCGCCGGCGTAGATCCAGCGCAGCACGAAGGTCAGCGGCAGCCCGAAGGCGAGCGCGGTCAGGACCAGCAGGGAAAGCTGCGCAGGCAGCTGATAGGCGCGCAGCGGCAGGCGAAGCGCGCGGGCCTGCGCACCGGAGCCCACCCGGGCGTACCGCGCGGTGCCCCGGCCGCGGACTTCCATGACCAACAGGATCAGGCAGAAGAAGACCAGCACGCTGGCCAGCATGTTCCCGGCCGTCCCGTTGAAGGTGGACTGGTATTGGACCATAATCGCGGTGGTGAACGTGTCGAACCGGATCATCGCGAAGGCGCCGTACTCGGCCAGCAGGTGTAGCGAGACCAGGAGCGCGCCGCCGGTCATCGCGATCCGCAGCTGGGGCAGCACTACGCGGAAGAAGGCGCGCCACGCCCCCAGTCCCAGCGAGGCGGCGGACTGCTCGATCGCCGGATCCAGCCGGCTGAGCGTGGCGGCCGCCGGGATGTAGACCAGCGGGAAGTACGACAGCGTGGCGATCAGCACACCGGACCAGAGGCCGCCCATGGAGGGCACCGCGGAAACCCAGGCATAGCTGTTGACGAAGGCCGGAATCGCGAGGGGGGCCGCGAGCAGCACCGCCCACCACTTGTGCCCCTTGAGGGTGGTCCGTTCCACCAGCCAGGCTCCGCCCACGCCCAGGACCAGGCAAAGCGGAACCGTGACCACCATGAGCAACACGGTGTTGAGCAGGAGCTCACCCACCCGGGCCCGGAAGACGAGGCTGACGGCCGTGTCCCAGCCGGTGGCGACCGTCATGACCGCAACGTAGCCGAGCGGAATCAGTGCGACAAGGGCGATCAGGACCGCCAGGATGGCCACAACCGAGACGCCGAAAGGCGGGCGGGGACGCTTGCCCCGGCCCGCCGTCGTCGTGCTTCCGGTGGTTCCGGGAGCCGCCAGCGTTTTTGTCACTGCTTAGAGCAGACCTGCCTTGGTCATCAGCTCGGTGACCTTGGCTGAGTTGAGCTTGGCCGGGTCGACCTTGGGGGCCTGCAGGTCCGGAAGCGGAACCAGCTTGTCGTTGGACGGCACGGCGGAGCCGATGGCGTACTCGAAGGACGTTCCCTTCTGCAGCACCTCCTGGCCCTTCTTGCCGGTGATGAACTTCAGGAAGGCCTGGGCCGCGGCCGCGTTCTTCGAGGACTTGAGCACGCCGCCGCCGGAAACGGACACGAACGCGCCGGGATCCTGGTTCTTGAAGTAGTACGGCGTGACGTTCTTGGAGTTCTCGCCGGTCTTGGCCTGGTCGCCGTAGTAGTAATAGTGGTAGATCAGGGCGGCGTCCACCTCGCCGGCGTTGACGGCCTTCATGGCCGTGCTGTTGCCCTTGTAGGCCGTGGAATTGTCCTTCATGCCCTTGAGCCAGTCCTGGGTGGCGGCTTCGCCCTTGAGCTCCAGCAGGGCCGAGACGATCGCCTGGAAGTCGGCGCCCGACGGAGAGGCGGCCCACTTGCCCTTCCACTCGGGCTTGGCCAGGTCCAGCATCGACTTGGGCAGCTTGTCGTCGCTGATCTTGTTCTTGTCATACACCAGCACGGTGGAGCGGGCCGCGATTCCGGTCCACTTGTTGGTGGAGGGGCGGAAATCCGCGGGAACCTGGCTGATGGTGGCCTGGTCTACATCCGCGAACAGGCCGGCGTTTTCCACCTGGGCCATCGCCGGGGAGTTCTCGGTGATGAACACGTCGGCGGGGGACGCAGCGCCTTCCTGGATAATCTGGTTGGACATTTCCGTGTCCGATCCCTGCCGCACGGTGACTTTGACGCCGGTCTCCGCGGTGAAGCCGTCCACCCACTCCTTGGTCAGGGTGTCGTGCTGGGCGTTGTAGACCGTGATCTCACCGGACGGTTTGCCGTCGGCCGCGGTGCTGCTGCCGGAGGTCGAGGCGCCGGAGCCACAGGCTGCGAGGCCGAGCGAGGCGGTGGCGGCGAGGGCGATGCCTGCCAGCGCATTGGTGCGGATCTTCATGAGGCTACTTTCTGCAAGGAAAAGGTCGTAGGTGCCTAACCTCCGTGAGCTAAGGAAGTTAGGGCGGGCTCACTACGAAAAACTGTAGGTTAGCCAAACCTAAGTAACCAAGCCGACAGCGCCTTAAGTGATGAGGATCACACCAATTAGGTAACTATTGCGTGACTTAATTGCTTGCGGGTTCTGCGGTGCTCTCCTCCGCGGCGCGGGACTGTCCGACGACCGGGAGCTTGCCGGCGATCGAGGCGGCCGCCTCAAGCACCATCCAGGCCTGCAGTTGGGTGGACAGTTCGACGGCGGCACCCGCCGGGTAGCTGCGGCGGGCCGGCAGTTCAGGGCGGGCCGAGAAGACCAGCCGCGGGCCCTTGCGGGCCAGCGGTTCCTGTGCCCCGACCACACGGCGGCCCTCCCAGAACGCCTCCGCCGTGTCGGTCACCAGGAGGGCCGCGGTGGCACGGACATCGGCGGACAGCCGCCCGTCGACCGCGGCCGCGGCCAGGTAGCGGACCAGGATCCCGGTGAAGAGTCCGCCGTCGCCGGTGCCCTCGCAGCGGAGCACCGTGCCCTTGCGCCCCAGCAGCGGCGCCGAGACGGTGAGGTTGGCCGCCACCGCCGCCACGAGCGACGCCGCGCGTGCCAGGTTCGCCTCGCCGCCCAGTTCCAGCAGGGCACCGAGGACGGGTCCCTGGTTGTACGTATAGATGGCGTCCTCCAGCACCAGATCGCCACCGGGGACGATCCGGAGGCCGTCCCGGTACATGCCCTGTTCCGGGTCGTAGAGCCTGGCGTCGAGCCAGTCGAGCAGGGCCTGGGCTTTGGCCGCCTGCCCGGTGCGGGCGTAGTAAAGGGCCACCGGGGCCGTGGCCGGGGTGCTCTTGAAGTCCCGTTTCTTGCTCCAGAACGTCCCGCCGCCAAGGTCGTCGGTCGACGCCGAGTCGAACTGAAGGGTGAGGCGCTTCAGGACCCTGGCGTTGCGGCGCCGGCCGGTGGTCTTGCGGGTGTCCTCGGCGAGCTTTTCCAGCCGGAGGGTGGCCAGCGCAAGCCAGGCCATGTCGTCGTAATAGTTATTGACGACGGTCAGGAAATTCCGCAGCCGGATGCCGGTGACCAGCCGGGAGGCAAGCTTGCCGGCGCTGGGCAGGTTGTCGCCGTCGAACTTGGCCGGCGTGTAGCCTCCGCCGCCGCCGAGTTCACGGCGGCCTGCGTCCACGAGGCAGTCCACGTAGTGCGCTTGCCACCAGTAGTGCCACGGCCGGGCCAGGTTCTTGATCCGGCCGGAGGGTTGGGCGATCGTCCCGATGTGGGTGCCGGGCAGGAAGAAGAGCCGCTGCCCGAACAACCGGGAGACCGAACGCGCGGCCTCATCGGCGCGGAACGGCCAGTTCGGGGCGGGGGAGTGGGCAGCGGCTGCGGTCATGGTGCAAGCCTAGCGGCGACGGCTGCCCCGGCGCGGAATCCCGGGACCGGGGTGCGCAATGTTTGCATTCCAGTTAACCTGAGCTAACTAATGTTCCCCGGTACGGTGGGCTGTGCTCAGTCTCACGGTCTCGGTAGCGGTTCCACATCAAGGAGGATGCATGGACGTCTTGGGTACTGTCGCACTGATCACCGGCGGCGCTTCCGGTCTGGGGGCCGCGGCGGCGCGGCGGTTCTTCGACGCCGGTGCCTCCGTGGTGCTGGTGGATCTTCCAGGCTCGGCCGGGAACGACTTCGCCGCCGAGCTCAATGCGCGAAACGACGCCGCCGGGCGTGCGAACCGCGCCATTTTTGTCCCCGCAGACGTCACCAACGAAGAGCAGGTGCAGGCTGCCGTCGACGCCGCCGCCGCCCACGGTCCGTTGCGGATCGTGGTGAACTGCGCCGGCGTGGGTACCCCGGGCAAGGTGCTGGGCCGCGACGGCGTGCTGCCGCTGGAAACGTTCAACCGGGTCATCCAGATCAACCTGGTGGGCACCTTTAACGTCATCCGCCTGGCGGCCGCCGCGATGGCCGCCACCGAACCGGTCGCCACCGCGCTGGGCGGGCCGGAGCGCGGCGTCATCATCAACACCGCCTCCGTCGCGGCCTTCGACGGCCAGATCGGACAACCCGCCTACGCCGCCTCCAAGGGCGCCGTCGCCGCTATGACCCTGCCGATCGCCCGCGAACTGGCGCGTTCGCTGATCCGCGTCGTCACGATCGCCCCCGGCATCTTCGAAACCCCCATGATGGCCGGACTGCCGCAGGAGGCCCAGGACTCACTGGGCCAGCAGGTACCGCACCCGTCCCGGCTGGGCCGGCCGGCCGAGTACGCCAACCTCGCCGCCCACATCGTGGACAACGCCATGCTCAACGGGGAAACCATCCGGCTCGACGGCGCCATCCGGATGGGACCGAAATGACGGCTGCCGTGGACCCGGCGAGCCACCTCGACGGATTGCCGGCCGCCGACTTCTTTGGCTTCGAGGCGATGCTCAGCGCCGCCGAGCAGGCGAAGCTGGCCGAACTCCGGGACTTCCTGGCCCGCGAGGTGGCGCCGTTTGCCACGGACTGGTGGAACAACGCCGACTTCCCGGCGCACATCCTGCCCAAGCTGGCCGCCCTGGAGCTCAGCACCCCGGCCCAGCGCGGTTACAGCAACCTCTTCGCGGGCATTGTCATCGCCGAGATGACCCGCGTGGACACCTCCCTCGCCACGTTCTTCCTGGTCCACCACGACCTGTTCGTGGAATCCCTTTACGGCTTCGGGTCCGAGGAACAAAAGGCCCGGCTGCTGGAGGACGCGGCGAAGCTGCGCATCACCGGGGCGTTCGCGCTGACCGAGCCGGACCACGGCTCCGACGTGGCCGGCGGCATGGAAACCACCGCGCGCCGTGTGCCCGGCGGGGAGGCAGGCGACTCCTGGCTGCTCAACGGCGCCAAGCGCTGGATCGGCAACGGCACGTTCTGCGACTACATGCTGGTCTGGGCCCGGGACGAGGCCGACGGCGGCATCCGCGGCTTCATCGTCGACGCCACCTCGCCCGGTCTCATTCGCAGCCGGATCGAAAACAAAATCGCGCTGCGCACCGTGCAGAACGCGGACATCGTCTTCACCGATGTCCGGGTGCCCGAGTCGGACCGCTTCGCCGGGATCAACAGTTTTGAGGACACCAACGAGCTGCTGCACGGCTCGCGGGTCATGGTCGCCTGGCAGGGCGTGGGCCAGCAGCTGGCCGCGTTCGACGTCGCCCGGCAGTACGCCGTCGAACGCCGGCAGTTCGGGCGGCCGCTGGCCAAGTTTCAGCTGGTCCAGCAGCAGCTGGTGACGATGCTCGGCAACACCGTGGCCAGCATGGGCATGATGGTCAGGATTGCCCAGCTGCAGGACCAGGGCGCCGCGGACATGGCCCAGGTGGCGCTCGCGAAGTCCTATGTGAGTGCCCGGATGCGCGAGACCGTGGCGATGGGCCGGTCCCTGCTGGGCGGCAACGGGATCGTGACGGACTACCGGATGGCCAAGATCTTCGCCGACGCCGAGGCGATCTACACCTACGAGGGTTCGTACGAGATCAACACCCTGATTGTGGGCCGCGCCGTGACCGGGGTGTCCGCGATCGTCTAGCCCTCGGACCCCGGCTCCTCGGACCCCGGCAGGGTGTTGGGCTGTTTTTCGCCGGCTTCGATCCGGTAGTCAAGGCTGTTGTTCTTCACCGGCATGGGGCACGTGCCGTACGGGGTGAAGGCGCTGGGGTAGTTGATGGCCCGGTTGAAGTCCAGGATCACGGTACGGTTTCCCGCAGCATCGACTCGGGGCCGGGCGGTGGAGACTTTGCGCCACTCGTCTGTTGTTTCGCCGTTGGTCTCGTCGTGGAACGTCACGGTCAGGGCGCCAAGCTTTTCCTCCTCGGCCTGCAGCCGGCACTCATGCGCCTGGCCGGGCAGCCGGAAGGCCAGCTCGCCGACGGAGCGGTGCACGCCGTCCACCAGCGGGTTCGCGGTGCCGATGGGCACGACCACCGGCTCCGGGTAGGGCGTGAACCGAGCCTCGAGGACGAGGTCCGGCCGGTAATCGAAGGTGGGAACGCCGACGAAGCCGGTGAACACGGGCGAGGTCGAATCCCGGGTGCGGAGCGCGTACCTGTCGGCCCGCATTCCGAGTTCCACCACGACCTGCCGGCCGTCGGCGCCGCCGAACTGGACCCACAGCAGGGACTCTTCATTGGCCAGGGCCGCGCTGATGGACCCGTCGACCGGTTCGCCGGTCTCCACCAGCGTCAGCCCGTCGGACGCCCCGGCGGTGAGGAACGCCGTCGTGCCGTCCGTGGACCACTGGCCGGGGACGAGGTCGATGGCGGCCGGGCGCTCAGCCAGCCACTGAAAGGATGTCAGCGTGAGCCAGCCGTAGTTGCTGGCGAGGGCCGCATCGCGGTTCTTCCGGAAACGCTGCCAGCGGGCGAGCTGTGGGTCGGCGGGGGACTCAACGGTGGTCACGGTGCACCTCTGCGGTGATCAGTCCAATTGGCCCGGAGTAGGTGTCGTTTTGGGGGCTCAAACGACACCAACAATCGGCCAGCTGGGGCGGGCGGGGTTGTGAGCGCGGCCAGTCGGCGCCCCGGCGGTGGCTGCTGTCGGCATCATCGCTTAATGGTACACAGGCCAGTCTGTCTGCTGGTGGCTGTGCGGGGCAAAGGGGCCCGAAGCTCCGGAACGGGCAAAGCGTTCGCCCGCTACGGGCGCACGTTCAAACCCTGGACGAGCAGTTTCCAGACCTCCGTCAGCTACGCGCCGATCGCCGGATCCGTCCATTCGGACGCATGCAAGGGATGGTGAAAGCGGGCAGCGGCGTGCAGTAGGGCCCAGCCGGTCTTGGCCGGATCCGCCGCCACAAACTCGCCGCCGGCCACGCCGTCCGCGACAATCTCCGTGACTTGCGCAGCCAGATGTTCGTGGGCCGCCACGACTTCCCGCGCCTCGGTGGTCGGCTGGCTGAAGGTGGCAAACAGCTCCGGATCGTTCAGTACCATGTCCTGCTTGATGGCTGCGAGGCGGTCCAGCCAGCGGCGGGCCACCGCGTCCCGCAGCGCCTGCTTGCTCGGGAAATGCCGGTACACGCTGCCATGGCTGACGCCCAGGACCTTCGCAACGTCGCCCACCGTTGCCTTGCCCGGGACGGCGGCCTCTCAGGCGGGTCCGGAAGTCGCGCCGGTTTCCGTTTCCGGCGGCGGACCAGTGGCCCGACAGGAGGCCGCGGGACAACACTTTATACGGGTGACGCCGATGCCGAGTTCGCGGGCCGCCGGCAGGATGTCCTGCTCGATCCCGCGGTAGACCAGCGAATACTCGATCTGCAGGTCGGAGACCGGGTGGACGGCGTGGGCGCGGCGCAAGGTCTCGGCGCCGACCTCGGAGAGTCCGATGCGGCGGATGAGGCCCTGCCGCCGGAGCGTATACGCCAGAAAGTTCTTCACGGCGGCGGGCCGGGTATCCACGCCGTGCCATCCTCCCCGGGCGTCGCTCAGGACGCCGAACTTCACGCTGATTGGGGCATTCTCACGGAGGCGGCTGCGGATGGCGTCACGCAGCAGCACTTCGTTGTTGCCCATGCCGTAAAAATCGCCGGTGTCCAGCAGGGTCACGCCGGCGTCCAGGGCGGCCCGGATACGTGACGGCTATCGGTGCCACTGCTGCCGGGACCCTTGCCGTAGCCAGCCCTGCTTGGTAGCGTCCCGCCCAGGAGTGGACGAACCTGGCGATCCCCGCCAGCTCAAAACCCACTCCCGAATGAGATCACCATGAAAATTGCAGTATTCGGCACCGGCATGGTCGGCCCCTCCGTCGCCGGCGCGTTGGTGAAGCTCGGCCACGACGTCGTCGTGGGAACCCGCGATCCGCAGGCCACGCTGACCCGGACCGGGGCGGGCCCGACGGGCGGCATCCCGTTTGCCCAGTGGCACGCGGAGCACAGTGACGTCTCGCTGGCCACCTTCGCCGAGGCCGCCGCCGGGAGCGAATTGATTGTCAACGCCACCAACGGCGACGGGTCCCTGGCCGCGCTAAGGGCCGCCGGCGCCGCCAACCTGGCTGGCAAGGTCATCATGGACCTCGCCAACCCGCTGGACTTCTCCCAGGGTTTCCCGCCGTCGCTGAATCCGGTGAACACGGACAGCCTCGGCGAGCAGATCCAGCGGGCCTTCCCGGGCGCGCGGGTGGTCAAGACGCTCAACACCATGAACGCCCGTCTCATGGTGGACCCCGGCAGTGTGGCCGGCGGTGACCACTCGGTGTTTGTTTCCGGCGACGACGCGGAGGCCAAGACGGTGGTGGCGGGCCTGCTCGCGGATCTGGGCCACCGGGACATCATCGACCTGGGCGGCATCAGCACGGCGCGCGGAACGGAGATGCTGTTGCCGATCTGGCTACGGCTCATGGGCGCCTTCGGCAACGCGGACTTCAACTTCAAGATCGCCCGCTGACGCCCGCAACCGACCGGCGGTCGTTGTTGCTGGGACGCTCAAAACGTCACCAACTGAGAGCCGCCCGGGGCCGCCGCTGTGACGGGAACCGGACACTATCCGGGACGGGTTCCCGCCCACCCCGTGAGCCGGGTAACATCCCTTGGGTACAAGTAACCCGGCTCACAGTATCCAGCGCAGTGTACGAGCCAAGTCGAACCCTCGAAAGATCGTTTCCATGGCTGACACTGCATTGACGTCCGACGCAGATCTCGCGTCCGAACTGCGCGCCGACGTCCGCCGGGTGTCCACCCTCCTCGGCGAATCCCTGGTCCGGCAGCACGGCCCGGAACTCCTGGCCCTCGTGGAGCAGGTGCGCCTGCTGACCAAGGAATCGAAGGAGGCCGCCCGGGGCGGTGCCGACGCCACCGGGCCCTGGAGCTCGTACGACGTCGTCGCCCAGGTCCGCGAACTCCTCGGCTCACTGCCGCTTGAGCAGGCGACCGAGTTGGTCCGGGCGTTTGCGTTCTACTTCCACCTGGCCAACGCCGCCGAGCAGGTCCACCGGGTCCGCGGGCTGCGGAACCGGCAGGAAAAGGACGGCTGGCTGGCCCGGGCCGTCGAGGAGATCGCGGAGCAGGCCGGGCCGGCCGTACTCCAGGAGGTGGTGGACGGGCTCGACGTCCGCCCGGTCTTCACCGCGCACCCCACCGAGGCTTCCCGCCGTTCGGTCCTGGACAAGATCCGCCGGCTCTCCGACGTGTTGGCTGAACCCACCCGGGAGGGCACCGCGGCCCGTCGTCGCCAGGACCGGCAGCTGGCCGAGGTAATCGACCAGATGTGGCAGACGGACGAGCTCCGCCAAGTCCGGCCCACCCCCGTGGATGAGGCCCGGAACGCGATCTATTACCTCACCGGCATCCTCAGTGACGCCATGCCGGAGATGCTCTCGGACCTGTCCGATCTCCTCGGCGAGCACGGCGTTACCCTGCCGGACACAAAGGCGCCGATCCGCTTCGGCTCCTGGATTGGCGGTGACCGGGACGGCAACCCCAATGTCACGGCCGCCGTCACCCGGGAAATCCTCCAGATCCAGAACCAGCACGCCGTCCGGATCAGCATCGGCCTGATCGACGGGCTGATCTCCATCCTGTCCAATTCGACGGCGCTGGCCCCGGCCGACCAGGCGCTGCTGGACTCGATCGACGTCGACCTGGAGAACCTGCCCGGACTGGACTCCCGGGTCCTGGAGCTCAACGCGCAGGAGCCCTACCGGCTTAAGCTCACGTGCATCAAGGCCAAGCTGCTCAATACCGGCCGCCGGGTCGGGGCCGGATCCGCCCACGAGCGTGGCCGCGACTACGCCGCCACCGCGGAGCTCCTCGCCGAGCTGGGCCTGTTGGAGAATTCGCTGCGGCACCACCAGGCCGACCTCGCTGCCGACGGCGCCCTGGCCCGGGCCCGGCGGGCGATCGCCTCCTTCGGGCTGCATCTGGCGACGCTGGACATCCGCGAACATGCCGATCGCCACCACGACGCCGTCGGCCAGTTGATGGACCGCCTGGGCGGACCGGGCGTGCGGTACGTCGAGCTGAGCCGCGCCGAGCGGCTTGAGGTGCTGGGCGCTGAGCTCGCGTCCCGCCGGCCGCTCTCGGGCCACCCGATCAAGCTCGACGGCGTCGCGGACGGTACCTATGACGTGTTCCGTGAGATCCGCCGGGCGCTGCGCAGCTACGGCCCGGACGTGATCGAGACGTACATCGTCTCCATGACCCGCGGCGCTGACGACGTGCTCGCCGCCGCCGTGCTGGCGCGCGAGGCCGGGCTGGTGAGCCTCTATGGCGCGGCGCCCTATGCCAGGATCGGCTTCGCCCCGCTGCTGGAGACGGTGGAGGAGCTGCGCGCCTCGGCCGAGATCGTGGATGCGCTGCTCTCGGATTCGTCCTACCGCGAGCTGGTCCGGCTGCGCGGCGACGTGCAGGAAATCATGCTCGGCTACTCTGACTCCAACAAGGAATCCGGGGTGATGACGAGCCAGTGGGAAATCTACAAGACGCAGCGCAAACTGCGCGACGTCGCCGCCAGGCACGGGGTCCGGCTGCGGCTCTTCCACGGCCGCGGCGGCTCCGTGGGCCGCGGCGGCGGCCCGACCTACGACGCGATCATGGCCCAGCCCAACGGCGTGCTCGAAGGCGAAATCAAGTTCACCGAACAGGGCGAAGTTATTTCGGACAAGTACTCGCTGCCCGAACTGGCCCGCGAGAACCTGGAGCTTTCGCTCGCGGCGGTGCTGCAGGGCTCGGCGCTGCACCGTACCCCGCGCACCTCCGAGGACCAGCGGGTGCGGTACGACCATGTCATGGAGACCCTTTCCGACGCCGCGTTCGACCGGTACCGGACCCTGATTGAAGCTCCGGACCTGCCGGCCTACTTCCTGGCCTCCACCCCGGTGGAGCAGCTCGGTTCCCTGAACATTGGTTCCCGCCCGTCCAAACGCCCGGACTCGGGAGCTGGCCTCGAGGGCCTGCGTGCCATCCCGTGGGTATTCGGCTGGACCCAGTCACGCCAGATCGTTCCGGGCTGGTTCGGCGTCGGCTCCGGACTCAAGGCAGCCCGTGAGGCCGGCCACTCGGCCCAGCTCAAGGAAATGATGGCGGGCTGGCCCTTCTTCCGTTCCGTCCTCTCTAACGTGGAAATGACGCTGGCCAAGACGGATATGGACATCGCCGGCTACTATGTCTCGACCCTGGTCCCGGCCGAGCTGCACCACCTGTTCAACGCCATCCGCGCCGAGTATGAGCTGACGGTTACCGAGGTCCAGAACCTCACGGGCGAGGACCTGCTGCTCGACGCGCAGCCTACACTCAAGCGCTCGCTGGAGATCCGCGACCAGTACCTGGACCCGATCAGCTACCTGCAGGTGGAACTGCTGCGCCGCGTCCGCGCGGAGGCCGCCGCGGGGGAGGGCATGCCCGACGCCGAGATCAACGAACGCCTCCAGCGCGCCATGCTGATCACCGTCAACGGCGTCGCCGCCGGGCTGCGCAACACCGGCTAGATCGCTCCGCGCCCTACCGCGCCGTCCCGGGCGTCCCCGTACGGCACCACGATGGTGCGGCGCGGCGTACCGTCGTCGGAATAGGGGAGTGTACGGACCGGGACGTCGTAAAGTGCGGTGAGTTCCGGGTCCGTGAGCAGCTCCCCGGCCGGCCCGGTGCGTGCGCCGTCCCGGCCCAGCAGGACCGCACGATCGGCGAGGGACAGGGCGTGGTCCGGGTGGTGGGTGCTCAGCAGCAGGGCCATGCCGTCGGCCAGGAGTCCGCGCAGCAGCGACAGGACGCGCACCTGGTTCTTGAGGTCAAGGCCTGTGGCGGGTTCGTCCAGTACCAGCACCGGGCAGCCGGTGGCGATGGCGCGGGCGATCAGGACCAGTTGTTGCTCGCCGCCGCTCAGGGTCGGAAAGCGGCGGTTCCACAACCTGTCGACACCTACCTTCTCCATCGCCGCCCTGGCCGCGGCCCGGTCCGCGGCGCCCGGCGTCCGGAAGATCCCCACCTGCCGGGCCCGCCCCATCAGCACCATGTCCAGGGCGCTGTAGCCGAACACGCTGCCGCGCGCCTGCGGCACGTACCCCACGCCGTCGGCCCGGCGGACCGTCCCCTCCGCCGGCTCCAGCAGGCCGGCCGCGCAACGGACCAGCGTGGTCTTGCCGCTGCCGTTGGGGCCCAGCACCGCGGTGGCCGTGCCCGGGAGCACCTGGAAGGTGACATCCCGGAACACCCACCCCTGCCGGGCGTAGCCGAAGCCCACGCCGTCCAGCTCAAGCACTTTCCCAGATCCTTTCCCGGTTCCGGCGCAGGAGCAGGAAGAAAACCGGGGCGCCGATCAGGGCGGTGAGCACTCCCAGCGGGATTTCGCCCGCGGTCACCGTGCGCGCCACGGTATCCACCAGCACAATGTAGGCGCCGCCCAGGAGGAAAGACACGGGCAGGAGCACGCGGTGGTCCGGGCCAACCCACATCCGGGCCAGGTGCGGCACCACGAGGCCCACCCAGCTGACCGCGCCGCTGACCGCCACGGCGCCGGCCACGATGAGTGCCACCGCGAGCAGCACCACCCAGCGCAACGGCCGCGGTCTGAGGCCCAACGCCGCCGCGTCCTCGTCGCCCAGGGACAGCACGTTGAGCCGCCAGCGCAGCAGCAGGAGCACGACGGCGCCGCCCAGCACGGGGAGAAGCGCGACGGCGACTTTCGCGTACGTCGCCGTCGCCACGCTTCCGAGCAGCCAGAACACGATGGCCGGCAACGTGGTGTTAGGATCCGCGATGTACGTCACCAGGGCCACCAGGGCCGAGAAGAACGAACCCGTGACCACCCCGCCCAGCACGATCATGAGCATCGGGGTTCCGCCGCGGCCCGAGGTGATCAGGAACAGCAGCGCCAGGGCCGCGAGGCCAAAAGTAAACGAACCGGCCACCAGCAGGAAGGTGCCCAGCCCCAGCAGCAGGGCAAGGGCGCCGCCCAGGGACGCCCCGGCGGATACGCCGATGATTTCGGGGCTGACCAGCGGGTTTCGGAAGGTGGCCTGGAGAGCGGCGCCGCCGATCGCCAGGCCGCCGCCCACCAGCAGGGCCAGCAGGATCCGCGGCATCCGCACCAGCAGGATCACATTCTGCTCCGTCTGGCTCGCCTGGACGGGGAAAGGCACAACCTGGCCGGCGAGGATCTGGACGACGTGGCCGAGCGGCACGTAGAACCGGCCCACCGCAAGCGCCGCCAGTGCGACGACGGATAGGAGCACGGCGGCGATAACGACGGGTCCAAGGACCGCCGGTCCGCGCACCCGCCCCGGGTTGCCGCGCTGGCGGGGTTTCCGGGGAGCCTGCGGGCGGCGGTTCAGTTTTGCTGAGCCGGCTTCATCCAGCATTGAATTGTTGGTAGTCGGCGGAGCCGCTGTTCGCAGAGGTCCAGAGGATCTTGCCCAGCTCTTCTGCCGTGGGCTCGTGGTTGTAGAGGAACCGGAAGTAGTCGTTGACTTTGCCGCGCAGCCCGGACCGGGCGGCAGGGAACGCGATGTCCGAAAGCCAGTGCCACATCAGCGGTGACTCCTGGCCCGGGGGATCCCAGCGGTACCCTCCGAGCGGGACCTTGTAGACGCGCCGCGAGCGCACGGCGGAGATGTTCCGCCAGACGGGGTCGGAGTAGATGTCCTGCGGCACCGCCTGGTCGAAGTTGCCGAGCAGGATGATCTCGGGGTCCCACCTGAGCACCTGCTCCACGTCCAGGCCAACCATGCCGACGCCCGGCAGCGGGTCCTTGCCGGTGGCCGGATTCGTGCCGCCCACCAACTTGATGTACGTGTCGTTGTAGGTGTTGGCCGCGGCGGCCTTCAGTCCGCCCGTGAACCTATTGAAGTAGAGAATGCTGGGTCCCGCGGAGCTGCGGCCGGCGGCCAGGGATTTGACCTCCGCGAACTCTTTATCGCTATGTGCCTTGATCTCGGTGGCCCGCTCAGGCTTTCCGAGCATGGCGGCGAACATCGCGACCCAGGCGTCCACGTCCTCCTGCTTGCCGGTGTTTTTCAGGCCGAGCACCGTCAGTCCGGCATTTTCCAGGGGTTCCACCAGTTGGGAGTCCGACCACTGGATCACGACGTCGGGGTTCAGCGCCCGCACGCTCTCCACATTGGGGGTGAAGTCCTGCGTCGCAACGTCGTGAGGTAGTTCCAATGCGCGCGGGAACATGGATCCCATGACGCCGTCCCGCATCGCGACCCACGACGCGTTGTGCATGGCGCGCAAGTGGTCGGCACCGCCGTCGACGGCGACCAGCAGCGAGGCCGCGGGCATGGGGATGGTCACCACGCTGGTGACCGGTTTGGCGAAGGTGACCGTCTTGCCCCGCTGGTCCGTGACGCTGATGTTTGCTGAAGCTGTGCCGGAGCTACCGGGGGGCGAGGCGGGCTGCGGGCCGGACGCTCCGCAGCCTGCGAGGAAGGCGGCGGAGCCACCCGCCACAAAAACCTGGAGCACGGCGCGGCGGTTCAGATCGTCGACTCGCATGGATTGACTCCCTGTGCGTAGGTTCTTCACAGGATCCGCCCGACGGCCACGGCTGTCAACGGCCGGAGGGCCCGGGCCCTTGTCGGGGCACGGGGCCGGTGCTACGTTCAAAGAACCTTTTGCAGAAGGTGGCCAGGTGATGGTTGTCGACGGTGCCCAGCTGTTTGTCCGGTATGCCTACCCGCCCAATTCCCGGGGAAGTTGCGGGCCCCCGGACAGTGATGCGCTGCTGCACTACGGCCAGTCCGGCGTGACCGACCAGGGGCTCCGCGAGCTGGCCAAGGGCTTCGCGGGCGCGTGGCCGTACCTGGAGTTGATTGCAGGGTCCAACGGCATAGTCGATCCGCTCGCCGCCCGCGTGGTGGAGGCGTACTGGGTGGGCAACAGCCTGCTGGACTCGGTGGGGATCACCAACATCGGCAATTCCATGGAGGACCGGTTCCGGGCCCGCACCGGCCGCCAGTTCCCGCATCTGGCCGAGGGTGTCCTGGCCGGCGGGGTTCCGCACCACAGCTTCCATGTCTTGGAGATCTACCCCTGGCTGGGCCTGCTCCGCGACGACCGCCGCCACGCCACGGCCCTGAGCGTCCTGGACCGCTGCAGGATCCGGTGGGGCACGGTGCTGGCGATCACCGGAGACGAGGCGGTGGTGCGTTCCCGGCCGCTGGTGTGGGACGGCGTAGCGCTGGCGGTGGGCGAACCCGTGGTGGAAACAGCCAGGTACGCCGTGAACGGAACGGGTTTTGTGGCCGGGCTGGCGGTCGCCGATGTGGTGTCGCTGCACTGGGACTGGGTGTGCGACCGGCTCTCCCCGGGTCAGCTGCAACGGCTGAAACACTTCACCGCGCGCCATCTGCGCATCGCCAACAACGGCGTCGAACACCGCGGCGCGGCGATCGCGCTCGAACATTAGGGCGCCGGACGCTTCTGCGGCTGGGCCGCGGCTTTGTCCGGGTCCTCCGGAGGTTTCATGCCTGCTTGACCACGTCCCCGCCGAGCCGCGTGGTGCTCTCACCGATCTGTTGGTGGCGGCAGTTGCTGGTGCTAGCCGGCGTCGCCGTCAAGGTCCCTGGGGCGGCCCATCAGTTCGAGTCCGTCCATGGCCCGGCCTGCGCCCTCGGAATCGACCCGTTCGAGGGCAAACCCCATGTGGATGAGGACCCATGTTCCTGGCTCCAGCGGTCCCTCGTCCAGCAGGCCGATGTTGATTTTCCGCTGCACGCCGGCCACATCCACCAGGGCGAGCTGGTTGCCGTAGCCCTCCAGCAGACCGATAACCTGGCCGGGTATTCCTAGGCACATGGTGCGCCCTCCGTCTTCTGGTCCGTAACGAGGTCCACGACGGCGGTCATCGCGCGTGGTACGGCCGCCGCCACGGCTCCGGTCAGGCCGACCCCTTCGCTTAAGTCCGCGGGCACGCAACCCACCACATACGTCCGGGGCAGCTCACCCCCGAGGGTGCGGAGGCGCCCCAGCACGGCCACCGGATCCATGCCGTGCGGGTCCAGGGCCGCTGCGCCGTCCAGGTCCTCCCGGCCCACCCGCAGCACCCTGAGGCTGCCGGGGGCGGCGGACCCATTAGGGCCGGGTGGCACGGTGTCCACCAGCACCAGGAGGTCCACGCCGGCCAGTAGATCGTAGGCCAGGTGCATGCCCCGGATTCCGTAGTCGACGGCCAGCATGCCAGGAACCGCGCGGTCCGCGTCCCCGGCCAGGCGGCGCGCCACTTCCGGGCCGAAGCCGTCGTCGCGCAGGAAAAAGTTGCCCACGCCGGCCACCAAGATGCGGGGGACGTGCTGCGCAGCGCCGTGGTCCGCCGGCCTGTCGGCGGTATTTGGCCGGTTCTCCGGCGTCACATCTGCCGCACTTTCAGGTAGCGCTGGATGTCCGGTACCGACCGGATCCCCAGATAGACGGCGCCGAACGCCAGCGCCAGCAGCACCCCGACCGTGGCCATTCCGATCATCCTCATGGCGGGTTTCCCCTTTCATCATCGAGCGGTTCGAGTTCCTCGGGAGCGTAGTAGAAGGACCGGCCGTAGCCCTCGTGGAGATCCGCGGCGGGGTCGTTTTCGAGCACCAAGCCAACGTGGGTGCTGCCGTCGACGTCGAAATGCACGCTTGTGACGCGTCCGGTCTGCCCGGCAAAGAAGAGGTCCTGGGCGTCAGCGCGGCGGCTCGGGTTCACCCTGACCCGGCTGCCGCGGGCCACCGGAACGCCATTGATGAGGACGGCGTCCAGATGCGGCTGGACCAGGGCTTCCGATTCCGGTGTCCACCAGGCGGCCGGTTCGTTACCGGTGCCGGCGAGATTGGCGCGGGAGTCCGGAAGGTCCCCGGCGTGGGGGTCGCGCAGGATTCCGTGCAGCTGCCGGAGCTCCTCCGGTGACATGGCCTCGCACTGGTCGATGATGGCCGCCGCACGCGGATCCGTTGCCCGGGCCTCGGCCTTTTCCTCGTCCGTCAGCGTCAGCACGCGCAGGGTGAGGATCTCGTCGATTTCCGTCGAGTCGTACAGGGCCACTGAACTTTCCGGGGCCACGGCAGGGTGGTCGTACAGGATGATCGGGGACACCAGCAGCACGTCTGTCTGGCCCTCGGGGCCGGCCAGCACAGGCCAGCAGCGGTGCTGGGCGCAGGACGCGGCCGCGTCACGGGCCCGGTCCGGCGGGTCCAGCAGTGAAAGGAAGTCTGCGCCCTGCAGGTCCAGGAGCAGGTGGGCGCCGATGAAGGATCCGGCGATGGCGTCCTGGCGGGCCGGTGGTTCCGGGGCCGGTGGGGCCGTGTTCGCCACCGAGATTCTGAGCCGCAGCAGGCCGCCGTCGACCGCGGCGGCGCTGAGCGTGACTTCGCCGTGCAACGCGCGACGGCGGCGAACCAGCCGTCCGGCGGCCCGGCCGTCGTCGTCGCTCAGCTCCTCCACTGTCTCGCCGGCGGGGATGTCCACCGGCAGCACGAGCGCACGGTCCGCGGTCTGCAAGTGAGCCAGCGGAAACGGCCCCAGGGCTATTTCCTGCTCCACCGCCTCATCCCAGCTCAGCCAGCGGCCGGCGCCGACCGTCAGCTCCCCCACCGGCCTGAAGGTGCCCGCGGCGTCCGCCTGTTCCGCTGTGCGTGACTGCAGCTGCAGGAAGCGCAGATGCACGTCCAGCCCGGCGGCGGGTCCCGCAGCCACTAGACAGTCGGCGAACATTGCGGCTTCCTCCCCGGCGCCGGCCTCCGCTGCGCCGGGCGGACCCAGAATCCCGAATTGCCAGCGGGCCTGGTTCTTCTGCGAGGACGCACGGTATGGGTAGAGGAGATAGCCCTCGTAGAGGACGGCATCCGCCACCGCCCGGGCAAGGCTCATGCTCATGCTCATGGCAGCCGCTCCCCGCCCACACCGGATGCTGCTGCGGCCAGCAGGGATTTGACGGCAGCCTCCCACGAGGTCAGGCCGCGCGCCGATTTGTAGTGTGACAGGGCCGCCAGGACGTTCCGGTCCAGACGGATCCAGCCCGCGTTGGGGAAGTACACGTCCATCAGCCGTTGCCAGACGGACACCGGAAGCCGGTAGGGGGCCTCGAGATCCCAAGGCACCTGTTGCACACCGAAGCCGGTCTGGCCCTTGGTGAAGACGGTTCCGGAGAACAGGAACTCAAGCGGGATCTCCCCGTCCCGCAGCGCATTCAGGTACTTGGCGGCGGCCACGTCAAAGTCAAAGGTGCACGGCAGCGGCAGGTCCACCTCGGTGCTGCCGGCGAAGCCCTGCACCATGGTGCTGCACTGCATCCAGAGGAACGACTTGAGTGTGGTGGGCCAGCGTCCGCGCTCGCCGAAGAGGTCCAGGAGCCCCGGCTCCTCCCCGGCGGCGTAGCCGCGGCGTTGCGGCAGGATCCGCACCTGGCAGCGCAAGGCGATGGCGTGGATCGCCGTGCCCGTGGCTTCGGTCAGGCGCAGCCGGGCGGTCAGTTGCGGGGCCGCAGCGTACGGCTCCGGCTGGACGTCGACGACGGCGAAGCTCAGCTCGGTCATTGCGGCCCACCCGCCACCGTCTCGTGGTTTTCGTGCCGCGCCGGTTTGCTGCGGCGGCGGACGTTCTCAAAGAAGGCGGTGAGCTGGTCGCGGGCCTCCTGGCCGCCGTCGAATCCCCGCCAGACGCGGCGAAGCTGGCCCACGAGTTCGTAGCAGGCGTCCACCGGTACGAGGTGGCAGTCTGCCTGTGTACGGTCCTTCCCTGGGCCGCGGATCAGCAAGGCCTCCGTGTCCGGGGCCGCCACCGCCAGGGCCGCATTGCGGGCCAGCACGGCGCCCCAGGCGTCCAGCGGAAGCTCGGATTCGGTGGCGCCCGCCGGACCCGGGTAGAACGCGACCGTCCGGTCCAGTGTGGAGCTGCGGAAGAAGAAGGCAAGGCCCACCGGAATTTCCAGTTCGTCCCACTGGCCCGGACCCAGTTCGAAGTCCGGAAAGGAAAAGTACCGCTCCGGCACGGAACGGTAGCGGAGATGGGCGGTGCTGTCCGTGAAGAGGAGGTAGCAGGGCCGGCAGCTGCACATCATGGCGTGGCTCGCGACGTCCACCACGTGCTGGTGGACGCCGGGGATGGACTCGCCGCACATTTCGCAGCGCTCACCGGGGGGCGGGGCGGCCGGCTGCGCTGCGATCCGCCGGAGCAGGGCTACGGGCAGGGCGCCGGAGCCTGGCGTTCGTCCTGCTGCAGGGGCTGGCCCGGGCGTCATCCGAGCCGGCCTGTCAGCTCACGCGCCGCCATCTCAAGCGTCCTGGCTGGACACGGCCGGCACGGCCACAGACATCACGCCGGCCCGTACCAGGAGGGGCAGCGGATCAAGGTGCAGGGTCCTGTCTTCCAGGCATGAACCGGCTTGGCGCACATCGAAATGCGCACGGCACCCGGGGCAGCGCAGCAGGCCGCCGCCCGCCGGTCCCGCGAGCGCACGCTGGAGTGTGGCGCCGGCCAGGGACCCCGTACAGCGCGGGCAGTGATCCCGGTACGCGTACAGGTCCTGCCCGGTCCGGCAGGCAAGCACCGGGTATCCGCCCACCAGGAAACCGGCCACCTCGCCCTGTTCCAGGCCGGCGATCTCCGGCACGGCCTGCCACGAGCCTGGGGCATGCTCCTGCCAGTGTCCCGCCTGGCCGGCGCCCGTGCCGCTTTCACCGCCGCCTGCACCGCCGCTTGCACCGCCGCCTGCACCGCCGCTGTCCGGATGGTTCAGCCGGACGAGCAGGGCGTCCACCGGGATCAAGGCCGGTGTGGCTGGATGCGATTCCTCCTCGGCGACTTCGATGGCGGTCACCTCCGGCGCCGCTGACTGGATGGCCTCCTCGACGGCGAATTTTAGCGTGACGGATGACGACGGGCAGCCCTGGCAGGTGCCGAGCAGTTTCAACCGCACGACGCCCTCGGGGCTGACGTCCAACAGCTCCACGTTGCCGCCGTGCGAGCCGAGGTAGGGCCGCACGCTGTCCAGCGCGGCGGCCACCCGGGTTTCCAGGTCCTGGGGGTGCAGCCCGTGGATCACCAGCAGGCTGGTAACCAGTTCGTCTGCGGTCAGCGCATCCAGCGTTGCCCGGTCGAGCTGACCGCGGTCATCCAGAATTGCCAGGATCCGGGCCAAACCGGAGCCGTACAGGTCCGTCACCTGGCGGACCAGTTCCTCCGCACGCCCGCGGGCCACCGCACCGCCGGCTCCGAGGGCGTCGAGGAGGCTTTCGATCCGGTCGCCGGCCTGCCGCGGCAGGTCCTCGCCAGGCATGGCTCCTACTCGCCGGTCAGGGACTGGGTAGGGGAGTGCAGCTTCTCGAGGGTCTGGCCGTTGCCCAGGTACATATGGACGCCGCACGGCAGGCACGGGTCAAAGCTGCGGACGGTGCGCATGATGTCGATGCCCTTGAAGTTCTCGCGGGTGTTCTCCTCGAAGATGGGCTGTCCCTGCACTGCGTCCTCATACGGGCCTGCGGTCCCGGACGAATCCGTGGGGCTCGCGTTCCAGGGGGTTGGCGGATAGGGATGGTAGTTGGCGATCTTGCCGTCGCGGATCACCATGTGGTGGGACAGGACGCCCCGCACCGCCTCGGTGAAGCCGCAACTGATGGCTTCGTCCGGAACTTCGAAGGATTCCCAGGTCTTGGTGCGGCCGGCCCGGATCTCCTCCAGGGCCTTTTCCGCGAAGTGCAGCGCCGCGGCCGCAGCGTAGGCCTGGAAGTAAGTCCGGGCCCGGTTGCGTTCGAGGGTGTTGCTCCACTGCGGAATGTTCCATTCGAAGGTGACGGGGCCCTTCAGCGCGGTCTTGGGCAGGTTGATCTGGACGCTCCGGCCGGTGGATTTGATGTAGCCGATGTCCACCAGTCCGGCGAGCGCCGTTGCCCAGAGGCGGGCCAGCGGGCCGCCGCCGGTGTCCAGCGCCAGATTGTCCTGGCCGTCAAACCAGCGCGGCGACATGACCCAGCTGTACTTTTCCGCGAGGTCCCGTTTTTGCGGCCGCGGATTGGTGTGCTGGTTCCAGGGATGCCGGCGGTCCACGGGATTGCCCACCGGATCATGGGTAACGAACATCTCCTGGTCTTCCCAGTCCTCGTAGTAGGAGGAGCCGAGCATGATCCGGATGCCCAGGTTGATCCTCACCAGATCGGTGGTGACCAGTTTGCCGTCCACCACCACCCCCGGCGTGACGAACATCTTCCGGCCCCACTCGGTCATATCCTTGTATTCGAAGTTGCAGTAGTCGGGATCCTGGAGCGAGCCCCAGCAGCCCAGCAGCGTGCGCCGCAACCCCACCTGCTCGTAACCGGGAAGCGCCTCGTAGAAGAAGTCGAAAAGGTCGTCATGCATCGGGACGACCTTTTTCATGAACTCCACGTAACGCATGAGGCGGGTGATGTAGTCGGTCATCAGCTGGATGGTGGCGACCGTGCCAACCCCGCCCGGGTAGAGCGTGGACGGGTGCACGTGCCGCCCCTCCATGAGGCAGAACATTTCGCGGGTTGCCCGGCTGACCTGCAGCGCCTCCCGGTAAAATTCGCCGGTGAAAGGATTCAGCGAGCGCATGATGTCGGCGATGGTCCGGTAGCCGTGCTCGCCCTCGTGCGGCGCCCGGGTGTTTTCCGCCTTGGCCAGGACGCCGGGGTTGGTCTCGGAGACCATCCTTTCGCAGTAGTCCACACCTACCAGGTTTTCCTGGAAGATGTTGTGGTCGAACATGTACTCGGCCGCTTCGCCCAGGTTCACTATCCACTCACCCAGGTTCGGCGGCTTCACACCGTAGGCCATGTTCTGCGCATAGCAGGAACAAGTGGCGTGGTTGTCGCCGCAGATCCCGCAGATGCGGCTGGTGATGAAGTGGGCGTCCCGGGGGTCCTTGCCCTTCATAAAGATGGAGTAGCCGCGGAAGATCGAGGACGTGCTCTTGCACTCCACCACCTGCTTGTTGGCGAAATCTATCTTGGTGTAGATGCCCAGGCTGCCGACGATCCGCGTGATCGGGTCCCACGCCATCTCCACCAGGTTGTCGTTGCCCGTTCCGCTTCCGGACGGCATTGGAATCGTTGAGGTCATCTGCTTCACCTGTCTGGAAGTTGGGCTTACCAGGTGCGCCGGGCACCGGTGAGGAGCTCAGTGCCGGGCCGGCGCCACTTGGGCTCCTGGTCCAGGGTGTGGGTGGTAATTCCACGCAATGCCCTGATGGCTGCGCCGTACGGGCGGATGGTGCTAGTTGAAAGCTTGCCGCCCGGCGGTTCATCCATGAAGGGCATGAACTTGTCCGGGAACCCCGGCATGGTGCAGCCGATGCAGATGCCGCCGACGTTCGGGCAACCGCCGATGCCGTTCATCCAGCCGCGCTTGGGCACGTTGCACTTGACCACCGGGCCCCAGCATCCGAGTTTGACGATGCATTTCGGGGACCCGTACTCGGTAGCGAAGTCACCCTGTTCGTAGTATCCGGCGCGGTCACATCCCTCGTGGACGGTCTTGCCGAAAAGCCAGGTGGGCCGAAGGGCATCGTCCAGCGGAATCATTGGAGCCTGGCCGGTGGCCTGATAGAGCAGGTAGGTCATTGTTTCGGAGAGGTTGTCCGGCTGGATGGGGCAGCCCGGGACGCACACGATGGGGATCCCCGCCTTCGATTTCCAGTCGTAGCCGAGGTAATCCGGCACTCCCATCGCCCCCGTGGGGTTTCCAGCCATTGCGTGGATGCCGCCGTAGGTGGCGCAAGTCCCGGCGGCAATGATGGCGGTGGCTTTGGGAGCCAGACGATCCAGCCATTCGCTGGTGGTGATGGGCTGGCCGGTCTCGAGGTCGTTCCCGAACCCGCACCAGTAGCCGCCGGGGTCATGGAGTTTCTCGTTCGGGATGGACCCCTCCACCACCAGGACGAACGGCTCAAGTTCGCCGCGGTCCGCCTTGCGGAACCACTCGAGGAAATCGTCGGCCCCTTCTTGCGGGCCGCACTCAAAGTCGATCAGTGGCCAATGCATGGCAATGCGCGGCAGGCCGGGCAACGCGCCGAGGGCGATTTCCTCGACACTGGGCTGGGTGGCCGCGGTCAGGGCCACGGAATCGCCGTCGCAACTGAGCCCCGCGTTGATCCACAAGACGTGGATGAGGGCTTCTTCGGCCTTCAGAGAAGTTTCAGTAGGCATCATTGCCTCTTTCGGAGGCCCTTACGGGCTCAGTGTGTCCGTCAAAGATTCAGTCAAAGTGGATGACCGGGAACTGGTTCCGTCGAGCCAGTCGTACCAGCCGGTGAGGCCATCGCCGGTGGTGGCCGACAGGACCAGGAAATCGGTGCGCGGATTGATCTGCCGGGCCCTTTGCTGGAACCGGGCGACGTCGAACTCAACGTAGGGGAGCAGGTCCGACTTGTTGATCACCACCAGATCCGCTGCCCTGAACATGTGCGGGTATTTCTGCGGTTTATCATCACCTTCCGTTACGGAAACGACGACTACTTTGGCCGCTTCGCCAAGGTCAAACAGCGCCGGGCAGACCAGGTTGCCCACGTTTTCGATGAACACCGTGGATCCGGTCTCCGGGTCGAGCGCGTCCAGCCCGCGCCTGAGCATGTCCGCATCCAGATGGCACCCCGCTCCGGTGTTGATCTGGATGGCGGGCCGTCCCACTGCGCGGATGCGCTCGGCGTCGAGGGAGGTCTCCTGGTCGCCCTCGATGACGGCGGCCCGTAGCCGTTCGCCCAGGTCCGCGAGGGTGCGGACCAGGAGCGTGGTCTTGCCCGCGCCGGGGGAACTCATGACGTTCAGCGCACGGATTCCCCGGCCTTCCAGCCATCCCCGGTTCCTCGCCGCGAGCAGTTCGTTCTTCTGAAGCAGGCTCTGCTCGAGCGGAATGGTTTCACGATGGTGCTCGTGCTCGTGCTCGTGCGGGTGGTCGTGGGGATGGTCGTGGTCGTGACGATGCGGGTGCTCCGGGGGCAGGGCGCTTGTTGGGTCCTGAAGCATGGAGACCCTGATGTTCGTCTCGTCACCGCATCCGCACGTTGTACACACGGGCTAGGCCACCTCCACCGACATCAGCATGAGTTCGCGGCCACTGAGAACTTCGACGTCGGCGCTCCCGCAGGGGCACAACAGGATCAGATCGGTGAGCTCGAATTCGTCGCGGCAACTTCTGCAGCGGGCCACGCCCCGCGGTTCATCGATCAGCAGCCGCGCACCTGCCAGCGGGGTGCCCGCCGAGGCGACGTCAAAACAGAAGCGCATGGCATCCGGAAGGACACCCGAAAGCGGTCCCACCCGCACGTTGACCGCCGTGACTTTCCGCTCGCCGATTCGGTCGAGGACGGTTTCGATGAGGCTCTGGGTAATGGAGAGTTCGTGCATGGCGGCACCCCTTTCTGCCAAGATAGGCGTGAGCCGGATAAAAAACAACCACCCGATGTGACCCGGGCGTATACTGCGGCTAACGCGGCCAAGCCAACACGGCAGTCGGACCGCAAGTGGAACCCGAGGCTGGATCATGGAGCAACCGGAGGTTACGCGCCCGGGCCGGATCCGCGGCGCGCGCAGTGCCCTTTCGGACCGGGAGTGGGCCTCGGTCGGTGGGATGGCCGTGTGCGTTGCTTCGCTTCACGTCCTTGGCTGGGGCGTCCTGGCGGCGGTGGCGGACCCGCGCAACCTGCCCGTCGGTTCGGTGGGCGTTTTCGGGGTCGGTCTGGGGGTGGCCGCGTACACGCTGGGTCTGCGTCACGCGTTCGATGCCGACCACATTGCCGCGATCGACAACATCACGCGCAAACTTCGCGCCGAGGGCAAACGCAGCATGTCCGTGGGTTTTTGGTTCTCGTTGGGCCACTCCAGCATCGTGTTCGGCCTCTGCGCGCTGCTGGCGGCCGGCGTCCGCAGCCTGGCAGACCGGGCGGTGGACGGGGCATCGGAACTCCATTCTTTCTTAGGTCTTGTGGGCACGATCGTCTCCGGACTTTTCTTGGTGTGCATTGGCGTCCTGAACCTGATTGTCCTGCGGGGCATCGTCACGTCCGTTGTGCGAATGCGGAAAAGTGAAGGCGGCGGCGAGGACTTGGCCGCGCAGGCGCCGCCGCAGGGTCTGATGTACCGGATGTTCGGACGGGTGACCCGCCTGGTGACCCGCCCCTGGCACGTGTACGGCGTGGGATTGCTGTTCGGCCTGGGCTTTGACACCGCCACCGAGGTCAGCCTCCTGATATTGGCAGGGGGTGCAGCGGCATCCGCACTGCCCTGGTACGCAATCATGACGCTGCCGATTATCTTCGCCGCGGGGATGAGCCTGCTCGATTCCCTGGACGGTTGCCTGATGAACTTCGCTTACGGCTGGGCTGTTTCCCGGCCCGTCCGCCGGATTTACTACAACATTGTCATCACCGGGCTGTCGGTGGCCGTCGCGCTCGGGATCGGCTCGGTGGAGCTGATCTCCATCCTCGTGGAACGCGCCGGGATCAGCACAGGCCCGTTGTCCGCCGTCGGCCGTATTGACCTGGGTTCCGTGGGCTACACAATCGTCGGCCTGTTCCTCGGCACCTGGGTGCTGGCTCTGGGGGTGTGGAAGTTCGGTCGCATCGAGGAACGGTGGTCGGTCCGGACCGGCAACCCGGATGCAGGCAGCGGAAGTTGAGCAGGGCGGCCGGCGGCAGCTGATGCATTTAGGCTTGAGCCTATGCCGTCGTTCCAGACCAGACTCAAGATCACCGGGCTGAAGCCGGGCAACCAGCCGGAAGCCGTGATGGCCGCTGCCGTGGAGGCCCTCGAGACGCGTCACCATGTGGAGTCCAACCAGTTGGAGCTCGCCGGCGGCGTGCCGCAACTGAACTTGCGCTTCCTGGTGGACGCCACCGCCTACTCTGCCGAGAACAACCAGGCGCTGACGTCTGCCGCCATGATGCGCGACGCCGTCGAACGCGTCGCGGTGACCGGGAACCTGACCGTGCTGCGCCGCAACGGCGGCCGCTGGGCGCCCATTTAGAAGTCCAGTTCCTCGTCCGGATCGTCCACGGGGGAGGGGCTGCCGCGGCGGCGGGTGACGATGACGCCGACGACGGCGCCGATCGCCAGGCCGAGGACGACGCCGATCAACGAGCTCGCCCAGAACGGCAGCCGGGTGGCCGAGCCCGTGACGTACCCCAGGCCCACGGACCAGGCCGCCCACAGTGCGCCGCCCAGGGCTGCGCAGAAGCTAAACCCGCGGGTGGACACGTTGGCGATCCCTGCCGCGGCCGTGGCGGCCAGCCGGCCGCCGGGGATGAAGCGGATCCCGATGATGGCACCGTAGGTGGAGGACCGGCCGGCCTTGGCGATGGCCAGGTGCACCCCGCTGTGGAATCTCCGGCCCCAGCTCCACCGGTCCAGCACATGGCTGAGGCGTCGCTTGAACAGCTGGAAGACCATGAGGTCGCCGAGCCAGGACGCCAGGGCGGCGAGGACGGCCACCAGGAACACGTTGGCGCGGCCGTCGGCCGACAGCGCGCCGCCGGTGATGACCAGCATTTCGGAGGGGACCGGGGGGAAGATGGCGTCGGCGATGACCGCAGGGACGATCCAGAAGTAGATCGCGGATCCCCAGGTGTCCGCATTGGCCAGGTCCATGGGCACAAGTTACCCCATCTGAGGCGATGCCGGCCGCCGGGCCGGCACGCGCTACGCTAACGGGCTACGGAAAGCTCAAGCCTGCTGCGGTACTCCACCGGCTGGCCTGAGATGGGGTCCACGAAGCGGATGCCGCGGGCCAGGAGCTGGAGCGGCTTGGCATAGTCGTCCGGCGCCTTGTCCAGCAGCTCGGGATAAAACGCGTCGTTCACAATCCCGAGACCCAGCGAGGCCATGTGCACGCGGAGCTGGTGTGTCTTCCCGGAATGCGGCTCCAGCCGGTACAACGCGCGGCGGGGCGCGGCGCCGTCAGCCGCGCAGCCCAAGGTGCGCAGCCGCTCGATCCGGGTCTCGGCGTTCGGTTCGCCCTCAATGACCTCGGCGAGCAGGTAGCTGCGGGACTTGGTCATCCGGTTCCGCACCACCACGGGGAAGTCGACGGCGGGGTACCCCGGGGCGGGCTCCGCCGCGGACACGCACTCGTACTCCTTCCGGACCTGGCGTTTCTCGAAAAGCACCTGGTACTTGCCGCGCGTCGCGGGGTTCGTGGAAAGGAGCAAGATGCCGGCCGTCATGCGGTCCAGCCGGTGCATCGGGATCAGGTCCGGCAACCGGAGCTGATTCCGGAGCCGCACCAGGGCCGATTCCTGGATATAGGTGCCGCCGGGGGTGGTGGGCAGGAAGTGCGGTTTGTCGACCACCAGGAGGTGCTCGTCCTGGTGCAGGATATTCAGTTCCACCGGGAGCCGAATCTCCGGCGGCAGCGAGCGGTAGTACCAGATGAAGGTGTGGCGCTGCAGCGGGGTGGTGCGGTCCAGCGGGATGCCGGCCTCGCCCACGATCTCGCCGGCGTCGAAGCGGTCCTCGATGCCCTGCGGGTCGATGTGGCCCCAGCGGTGCATCATGTAGTCCATCGCGGTGTCCCATGGCCCCTCGTCCGGAAGCCGGAGGCGGGTGGCGTTCACGCCGTCGCGCACGGGCAGGGGGGATTGCATCACCGCCCCATTCTACTTGGCGGCCCCGATGCCCGCCCGCGAGGCCGCCCCGAGCAAGGCCGCCCCGAGCGAGGCTGCCCCGCGTCCACGTCCCGCCCGCCGTTTCGACGGTTCCGTGCCCGGTCGAGGATTCCAAGCGTCGAATCGGCAGGGAACCGTCGAAACGGCCCGAAACGAAACGAAACGGCACGGCCCGGGTGCGGAGCGGCCGATCAGGCGATGGCAGCGGCAGGCTGGGCCGGAAGGCTCCGGCGCAGCTGCGGAGCGCCGTCCAGCCGCGCTTGTGCCGCGCGCAGGGCGAGGACCGCGGTCTCGAGCTGCTCCGGCGGCAGGGTGAACGGCAGTCGCAGGTACTGCTCGAAGGCGCCGCCGACGCCGAACCGGGGCCCCGCGGCGAGCCGGATGCCGAAATCGGGGGCGAGCACCGCAAGGGCGGTGCTGACCGGGGCCGGAAGCCGGCACCAGACGGACAGGCCGCCGGCGGGCCGTTCCGGCTCCCAGCCCGGGAGGTGACCGTGGACCAAATCCAGCAGGGTGCTCCGGTTCTCGCGGAGCGTTGCGAGCCGCGCGGGGAGCGGCTCTGCCAGGTCGTTGACGAGGTGCACCGCGGCGAGCTGCTCCACCACCGGACCGCCGAGGTCCAGGGTGCTGCGGGCCGCAGCGAATCGCTGGATCAGAGGCTCGCTGGCCCGGATCCAGCCGGTCCGCAGCCCCGCCCAGTGCGACTTGCTGAGCGACCCGATCGACACGACGGCGCCGCTGAACGCGGCCAGCGGAGTGGAACAGGCGCCGTCGAGGTCCAGCTCCCGCAACGTCTCGTCCACCACCAACACGGTGCCCGCCGCCGCGGCCGCCGCTACCAGGCGGCGCCGCTGTGAATCCGGCATCAACCGGCCGGTCGGGTTATGGAAGTCCGGCACCACGTACGCCATCGCGGGCCGCTGCTGTAACAGCACCGACTCCATGGCCGCGAGATCCCAACCGCCAGGACCGCCGACGTCAAGATCCCAGCCCGCCGCACCGCCGCGGGGTGCCGCGGGCATGGCCACCGTCACCGGCCGGCAGCCTGCGGCCCGGATGGCGTCGAGCGCGTTCGGGTAGCTCGGATGCTCCACGAGCACCTTGCCTGGCCGGCCGGCGAGGGTCCGCAATACGATGGTCAGGGCGTGCTGCGCGCCGGAGGTGACCAGGATCTGCCCCGCGTTGGTCGGCACCCCGGCTGCGGTGTAGCGGGCCGCGATCGCCGCCCGAAGCGCCCCCACGCCGAGGGCGTCGTAGCCGAAACCGGGCAGCAGCGCCGGCAACTCCGTCAGCGCGGCGGCAAACGCCCGGTGTACCACTTCGCCGCTCGCGGGCAGCGAGGCATAAGCCAGGTCGAGGATCCCGTCCGGAACCGCCAGCCCGGGAGCCCCGCTGAGCCGCGGGCCGTCGTCGGTCCCGCCGGCATGGGCTAGGCCGCGGCTGGGGATGCGGCTGCGGCTCCTGCTGCCCTGGCCCCCGCTCAGGAAGTCCTGTTCGCGGAGCAGGGCGTAGGCGGCGGTTACGGTGGTGCGGCTGATGTTAAGGGCCACGGCCAGCGACCGCTCGCTGGGCAGCGCGACATCGAGGGCGAGGCGGCCGTCGAGGATAAGCAGGCGCACGACGTCGGCCAATTCGCGGTAGGCGGGCGCCGTGCCGACGTTCCAGGCGCCAAGCAGGCGGGTTAGCGAGCTGGGATTCAGGGACCCGGGCATAAAGCCAGTATTTCAAACTGGCTATGGATTGCAAGGCCAGTTTTCGGGGAAGATGAGGTCATGATGACGCGCAGACTCCTCCAGCTGCTAATCGGCCTTGCCCTGTACGGGCTGTCGCTGGCCATGTTCATCCGCGCCAGTCTCGGGACCGCGCCGTGGGATGTCCTTCATCAGGGTCTGGCGGGCAGGACCGGGCTAAGCCTTGGCACAGTGCTGATCGGGGTCAGCTTCCTGGTGCTCCTGCTCTGGATTCCGCTGCGGCAGTGGCCCGGGATCGGCACCCTCTGCAACGCCGTGCTCGTGGGAGTGTTTGCCGACGTCGGACTGGCGCTGATCCCGCAGTTCTCGCACCTGGGCAGCCAGATCGCACTCCTGGTCGCAGCTGTCCTACTCAACGCGGTGGCCTCGGCCTTATACATCGGCGCCCGCCTCGGACCCGGGGCGCGGGACGGGCTGATGACCGGGCTGGCACTGCGCACCGGGTGGACGGTACGGCGGGCGCGGACCGGGATCGAGGTGGTGGTGCTGGCGGCCGGCTGGCTGCTGGGCGGCTCGGTGGGCGTCGGGACCGTGCTCTACGCACTGGCGATCGGCCCGCTGGTGCAGCTCCTGCTGCCGCGGTTCACCGTGCCGGAGCCGAAGCGGCCCGAGTCCCCGGCGGTAGCAGCCGATCCGTCCATCGCCGCATCCTAGGACTCTGACCCGCGCTGCAGGCTCCGCGCCGCATCCTGGATCCGGAGATCTACCTCCCGGATGGTGGCTGGCATTTCGGACAGTAGTAGATGTCCCGCTCCTCGGCGCCGGTGTCCTTGGCAAGGACCCCCCGGCGGATGGGGGTGCCGCATTTGAGGCAGGGCTGGTGCTCGCGCCGGTAAACCCAGTACGCCGGCCGCCCCGCGGTCCTGCCCACCGGGAGCCCGCGCGCGTTCAGCACCGTGATCCGGCGGCCCGGACCGAGGTTGGCGGTCAGCAGGACCTTCGCGTCGGTGATCATCGCCGCCAGGTCGGGAACCGCCGAAACCGGCGACGCGGGGTGGACGCCGGACAGGAAGCACGCCTCGCAGCGGTAGATATTGCCGATGCCGGCCAGGTTGCGCTGGTCCAGCAGGGCGACGCCGATCGGCACCCCGGGCGCCGCGAGCAGGCGGCGTTCGGCTTCGGCCGTGTCCCAGTCCGGGCCGAGCAGGTCCGGGCCGAGGTGGCCCACTACGGCGCGCTCCTCGGCGGTAGGGATCACTTCCAGCAACCCCAGGGAGAACCCGACGGCGTCCGCGGATGCCGTACGCAGCACGCAGCGGGCTGTGAAGCCGGGCTTGCGCCAGCGCCCGCCCGGCGGATAGACCTGCCAGGTCCCCTCCATCTTCAAGTGCGAGTGGATGGTCAGCCTGTCCTTCGGCGCCGGGCCCGCCAACCGCATTAACAGGTGCTTGCCGCGGGGAACCACCTCCTGGACGGTCCAGCCGCCCAGTTTGAGGGTGGCGAAGCGGGGCACCCGGAAGTCCGAGGCGAGCAACTCTTGGCCGGCCAGCGCGGCGTGCAGTTGCGCGGCGGCGCGGAAGACGGAATCGCCCTCAGGCACGGATCCTCAATCCTTTCGGCGTGGAGTAGGCGCCTGCGTGGGCCAGGGCTGCGGCGACCGGCGTGTCCAGGATGCCGTGGCCGTTGACCTTTTCCATGATCAGCTTGTCGACCGCGCCGCGCGCCACCACACCCACCAGGGCGGCGCCGGCAGCGGCCAGGATCCCGGCGTCGGTGCTGAACGCCAGCAGAGTCTTGCCGCCGCGTTCCACATACAGGATGAGCGCGCCGTCGACCAACACCACGAGGGCGCCCGCTTTCCGGCCGGGGCGGTGGCCGGTGCCGGCCTCCACGTCCAGGGCCGGCCACGCCAGCGCGGCGCCGTAGGGGTTGGCCGGGTCGGTCGCGGCGAGGGCCAGGGCGACGGGCTCAGGCTGGTGCACCTGGGCGTCCTCGACGTAGGACCGCAGCCGGTCCACCGTGGCGGGCACCGCGAACTGGGCCGCGCCGAGGTGTTCGATGAAATAGCCGCGCCGGCAGCGTCCGGCCTCCTCGAGCCGGGCCAGCACCTTGTACATGAGGCCGAAGCCGCCCAGGATGTTTTCCGCCATGACCGACCCCCGGGTGACCACGCCGTACCGGTCCAACAGGAGCTCCGCCGTGGCGCGGGCGTGGATGGTGGGATCGAGTTCGGCGGCGGGCAGCGCGGACCACCGCCCCGCGGCCAGCGGAGGCGTGGGAGCGGTGCCGGTCCCGGAGCCGTAGCGGCCGCCGGTGAGCCCGGGCGATCCGAGCAGCCCGGTTCCGTGGGCGCGGCCCAACCGGCTGAGCCGGGGCGCACGGGCCCGCGGCGCGCGGCCGACTTGCCGGTGCGCCGTGTGGCCGCCGGCAATGAGGGCCCGGACCGGGGCGAAGGTGTCGCCGGTGACCCGGCCCGCCCAGGCCAGGTCCCAGAGCGCGGACACGACGTCCCGGTCGCTGAGCACCGAGTCCATGCCGCCGGCGATCTCGGTCAGTTGCCGGAAGAAGTAGCCGCCGCCGTTGTTCTGCAGATGGTCCAGGAGCCGCTGCTGCGCGTCGCCGGGCACGAAGTCCAGGTCGGGGTTTAGCGTCAGCTCGGCGGAGTCGGCGAGGTGCAGGCTCACCCAGCCGTCGTTGCCGGGCAGCGAGCCGGCCCCGGACCAGAGGACCTCGCCGGCGGCCATCAGCTCGTCGAGCATCGCCGGCTGGTAGTTGGACACGCGGCCGGCCAGCACCAGCGGTTCCCAGGCCGATGCCGGGATCGGTAAGCCGGAAAGCTGGTCAACGGCGGTTATGATGCCGTCCAGCCCGCGCAGCGCCGACTGCCCGCGGCCGCCGGGGGTGCGCACGTTCTGCCAGGCCGGCAGGAACCGCCCGTACGCGGAACCGTCTACGGGCTCGACCTCGGCGCGCAGCGCGGCCAGCGAACGACGGCGCAGCTTGCGGAGCACCTCGGCGTCGCACCATTCGCTGGAACCGGCCAGAGGCGGAAGGAGAGGGGGCGTAGCCGTCGCGCCATCGGCTTCGCCCGCTGCTGTTGACGCATCCTCCGGCGGGGCAACGTGGGGCCGGAACTCGCCCTCGACGGCGCGACCGTCCGCGGCCAACCGCTTCAACGCCGTGCCGACGACGGCGACGCCGAGTCCCAGCCGGGCGGCGGCCTCGGCGGCGGTGAAGGGCCCATGGGTCCGGGCGTAGCGCGAGACCAGGTCGCCCAGCGGGTCCGCGACGGGTTCGATGAACGCCAGCGGCACGCCCATCGGCAGCGGGACGCCGAGGGCGTCGCGCAACCTGGCGGCGTCCTCCACCGCGGCGAAGCGCTCGACGCCGCCGATGTTGACCTTGATCGCCCGGTTGGCCCGCTGCAACAGGGCCAGGTGGGCCGTGGCCTCGCCGGGATCGGCGCTGAGGGCAACGGCTTCGACCGGCGGGGTTTCGGTCTGGAGCCGGGCGCCGACTTCGTCCGGGGTGAGCGGGCCCAATAGCCGGAGCAGGTCGGCCACCCCCTCGAGCCCGCGCATTTTCCGGTCCGGCGCGAGGCGCTGCAGTTCACGTTCGGTGGCCTCGATGACCTTCGCGTCGAGCAGTTCGCGCAGCTCCACCCGGCCCAGCAGCTCGTTGAGCAGGGTCGAGTCCAGCGCCAGCGCGGCGGCCCGGCGTTCGGCCAGCGGCGAATCACCTTCGTAAAGGAACTGCGCGACGTAGCCGAACAGCAGGGACTTGGCAAAGGGTGAGGGCTGCTGCGTGGTGGTCTGCAGGATCCGCAGCTCGCGCCGCTCGATCGAGGCGGCGATGTCCTTCAGTGCCGGAAGATCGTAGACATCCTGCAGGCACTCGCGCACGGTTTCGAGCACGATCGGGAACGTCGGATACTTCCGGGCGACGTCCAGCAACTGGGCCGAGCGCTGACGCTGCTGCCACAGCGGTTGGCGTTTCCCGGGGGTCTGCCGGGGCAGGAGCAGGGCCCGGGCGGCGCACTCCCGGAAGCGGGAGGCGAACAGTGCGCTGCCGCCGACCTCCGCGGTCACAATCTGTTCGAGCTCCGCGGGCTCAAACAGGAACAGCTCGGCTCCGGGCGGCTCGTCCTCCATCATTGGCACGCGCAGCACAATGCCGTCGTCGGCGGCCATCGCGGAGCCGTCCATCCCGTACCGCTGGTGCAGCCGCTGGCCGACGGCCAGAGCCCACGGCGCGTGCACCGGCATGCCGAAGGGGCTGTGCAGCACCACCCGCCAGTCACCGAGCTCGTCATGGAACCGTTCCACCACGAGCGTCGTGTCGCTGGGAACCACTTCGGTGGCGAGCTTCTGTTCGGCGAGGTACTGGATCAGGTTGTTGGCGGCGAAATCGTCGAGGCCGCTGGCCTTGCAGCGCTCGGCGGCCGGTCCGACGTCGGACGCCGAGAGTTCGCGCATGAACGCGCCGAGTGCGCGGCCCAGGTCCACCGGACGGCCCAGCGAGTCGCCCTTCCAGAACGGGAGCTTGCCGGGCTGGCCGAACGCGGGGGACACCAGGACGCGGTCGTGTGTGATGTCCTCGATCTTCCAGCTGGTAGCGCCGAGGGCGAAGACGTCGCCGACACGGGATTCGTACACCATTTCCTCGTCGAGTTCGCCGACCCGTCGGCCGCCCTTGGCGGTCGACGCCCGGCCCGCGGCCTTGCCGTCGCCGTCCCCGGTGCCACCGGACCCGGAACCACCGGATGCGGAACCAGCGGAAGAGCCGGTGCCCTCCACCTCGGTGCCGATGATGAACACCCCGAACAACCCGCGGTCCGGGATGGTGCCGCCGGAGGTGACGGCCAGCCGCTGTGCGCCGGGGCGCCCCTCGATGGTGCCGGCGTTGCGGTCCCAGATAATCCGGGGCCGCAGTTCGGCGAATTCGTCCGAGGGGTACCGCCCGGCCAGCAGGTCCAGGGTCGCCTCGAACGCGGAGCGGGGGAGCGAGGCGAAGGGAGCGGAACGGCGTACCGTGGCGAACCATTCCTCCACGTCGATGGCCTCGAGCGCGGTTGCGGCGACGGTCTGCTGGGCGAGGATGTCCAGCGGGTTGGCCGGGACGCTGAGCCGCTCAATCTTGCCGTCCAGCATCCGTTCGACGGTGATCGCCGTGTGCACCAGGTCCGCCCGGTGCTTCGGGAAGAGCACGCCTTGGGAGATCTCCCCGACCTGGTGGCCGGCGCGGCCCACCCGCTGCAGCCCGCTGGCCACCGAGGGCGGCGACTCGACCTGCACCACGAGGTCCACGGCGCCCATGTCGATGCCCAGCTCCAGCGAGGAGGTGGCCACGACGCAGCGCAGCCGGCCGGACTTCAGGTCGTCCTCGATCAGGGCGCGTTGGTCTTTGGAGACGGATCCGTGGTGCGCCCGGGCCAGCAGGGGGTCGGCGCCGGCGGTGCTGCCGGCCTGGGCCATCAGGTGCGCCGGTGCGCCCGTCGTCGCTAAGGCGCCACCGGGGTCGGCAGCCGTGCCGCCGGACTCCTCCCAGCCTCCGCCCTCCGCTACCAGCTGCCGTTCGGCGTAGATCTCGTTGAGCCGGGCGGTGAGCCGTTCGGCCAGCCGGCGGGAGTTCGCGAAGACGATCGTCGACTGGTTGGCCAGCACCAGGTCGACGATTTTCTCCTCGACATGCGGCCAGATGGACGCGTGCGGCTGCAGACCCGAGGCGGGCCCCGAATCGAAGGCCCCCGCAGCGCCCTGAAGATCGGACATATCCTCCACCGGCACGGAAACTGTCAGGTCCCAGGTTTTTTTCGACGGAGGCGCCACGATCTCCACGGGCGCGGACCCGGCCAGGAACTGCGCCACGAGTTCCTTCGGCTCCACCGTGGCCGAGAGCCCGATCCGCTGGGCCGGCTTGGGCAGCAGGGCATCGAGGCGCTCCAGCGAGACGGCCAGGTGCGCGCCACGCTTGGTGCCGGCGACGGCGTGGACCTCGTCCACGATGATCGTGTCCACCTCGTCCAGGGTCTCCCGCGCCTTGGAGGTGAGCATCAGGAACAGGGATTCCGGCGTGGTGATCAGAATGTCCGGCGGGTGGCTCAGCAGCGAACGACGGTCCGCCGCCGTCGTGTCCCCGGAGCGGACGCCCACGCTGATCAACGGAGCGGGCAGGTTCAGGCGCCTGGCGGTCTGGGTGATGCCGATCAGCGGGGCCCGGAGGTTGCGTTCGACGTCGACGCCCAGCGCCTTGAGCGGGGAGATGTACAGGACGCGGGTTTTCCGCTTCGGCGCCTTGCTCCGGACGGCTTTGCCGGATGCGGCAGCCTGGCCGGGCAGCACCTCGGGCTCCGACGGGCCCGAGACCAGGAGCCGGTCCAGGGCCCATAGGAAGGCGGCCAGGGTCTTGCCGGAGCCGGTGGGGGCCACCACGAGGGCGTGCGCACCGGAGGAAATGGCGTTCCAAGCGCCGTTCTGCGCAGGGGTGGGTGCGGAAAAGGCGCCCTGGAACCACTCCCGGGTCGGCCGGCTGAACCGGTCCGTGGCCTGGGCCGCAAGTGTGCCGCCGGCGCGCTCCTGCCCCTTCATTCCTCCATCATGCCTTAAGGCGCCGACAGTTCCTGTCGGTGCCTTAAGGCATGCGGGTTAGACCGCCGCGAAGGCCCCGATGGTCAGCAGATTGATGCCCGGCTGGGTGCAGGCGTCCTTGGGGTCGGCGAGGAACAGCGACGCCGTGTCCTCCGGCGGGTAGACCCGGAAGCCCGCCGCCGCGGTGCGGGCGCAGTCCTGGTAGTTGCCGGCCTGCGTGTAGCGCAGGGTCGCACTTCCGGCCTTACCGGGGGCCAGCAGCACGTCCGCGACCGGCGTGGAATCGTCGCGCGTGGCCGCGGCACCGATCGGATCTCCAGCGGCGCCGGCCGTGAGGGACACCCCGGCGAAACCCTTCAGCAGGCACGGTTCGGCGCCGGTGTTCGTGAGGATCAGCTTCATGTAGACACTGCCGGCCGCTCCGCCGCCGGTCGAGTCGAGGGCGGCGGCGAGGTTGGCGGCCTTGCACAGGACAGGCCCGGCCGCGGCCGCGGACGAGGGGGGAGCGCCGGCTGACGCCGTCTGGGTGGGGCTGGCGGAACCGGACGGGGTCGCCGGGGCCGACGACGGGGCCGACGACGGCGACGACGGCGACGACGGCGACGGCGACGGCGACGTGGGCGACGCGGCGGTCGCGGCGCTCTGGCTGGGACCGCAGCCGCTGAGCAGAAGCGCAGCCGCCGCGGCCGCCGTCACCGAAGTAATTACCAGTCTGTGTTTCATCTGCTGAGGCCTCATGGCTCAACCTTTATGTTCCGCGGTTGGCTTAGTCAACGACGCAACGACGGCGGACCCGGATTGATGCCCGGATTGTAATTTCCGGGCATCAATTGCGGGCTACTTGGCGGGAGCGGACTTGCGGCTTCGGAGCAGCGCGAGGCCGCCCAGGATAAGGCCGCCTACGCCGGCGACCAGGCCCGCCCAGCTGCGGGCCTGGCCGCCGTCGTCGTTCGCCGCGGACGCCTGCGCCGTGCCCGACGCCGTGTCCGCGGCCGTTCCCAAAACAGCGGCCGCGTGGGCGCCGTGTACGTCCGTGCCGGCAACGGCCTCCGTCACCATGACGGACGGCGCCGGGGACTGCAGCGAATGTGCGTCCTGCCCCGCGGCCGGAATCTGCGACCAGTCGACCTGGCCGGCTTCACACGTCTGCAGGGTCGGGAAGTACAGGGTCTTGCCCGCCGCATCCGGCAGCTTGACCGAAAGCACCAACACATCGCGGAACTCCGGGCTCAGCGGCGCCTTGGCGGTGTAGACGATCTGGCTGGTCCGCTTGGTGATAGCGGAGCCGTCGGCCAGCTTCTTCGGCTCGGGGAACTGCTCCGTGACCTTGGCCGCGGTCCAGTTGGGGTTCACGGTGGGCTGCGCATCGTTGAGCTCAGACGGCAGCGTGATGGTCAGCTTTGTGGTGCTGGATTGCTCGCAGCCGTGCGGGATGGCGAAGGTCAGCAGGGCGGACGAGTTGGCGGAGGTTTTGTCCGGCGACACACCGACGTGCGCGGAGGCACCGCTGAGGCCGGCAAGCATCAGGGCGGCGGTGCCGGCGGCGACGGCGGCGGCGGACAGGGCGCGGTGGAGGGTGGATTTGTGCTGGGTGATGGTCACAACGAGTGCCTTTCAGGCGTGCACGCGGCTTTGAGGCGGCGCGCGGAAACGGGGGAGACGCGGCAGAGCTGCCCTCCGCTGTGCCCAATGGGCAGTGTTGTCTTGGGCTTCCGGCCGCGGCCGGAAGAAAGGTTAGGAAGGGACGACGGCGGCGGGCGGCCCGCGGCGGCAATCGCGCCGGAGGTTGCGCCAGGGCAGCGGCAAGGGAGCGGCGGACCTCGGCAGGAGCACACGCGCACGGACAGGACGCGGCGGCGCCGCGGCCGGGAGCTGGACCAGCGGGCGAAGCCACGCGGCGAGCTGCCAGAGCGCGTCCTCGCCCCCGGCCAAGAGCACGGCACACACGAGCGTTGCCAGCGCGTGGCCGGCAAACATCGCCACCCCGAGGGCGGAATCCAGCTCGTGCAGCCGGAGATGGTCCGCCGGGACGGCAATCGGGATCAGGCCCGTGTGGTGCGCCGGAGCGGCTACTCCGCCGGTAGGGCTCACGGTCACGCCGAAAGCGGAGAACGCCTCGTGCAGCACCACTTGCCCGGCTCCGAGCAGCCCGGTCATCGCGGCAAGGTTCAGTTTCAGCCGGGTGGCCGCGGTGGAAACCAGGCCGGAGAGGGCCAGGAACGCGAGCAGGATGGCGGGGGCGGGAAGCCGGCCGCCGGCCACAACATGGGCGGCCGCCGCCAGGGTCACGATCGTCGTGGCGACCATGGCCGAACGGAGCGAATGGAAAGGATTCCGGGCGTGGCCGGTGCGCACGGAACACTCCTTTCGGCAGCGGCGGTGATCGTGGGGCCCGCCGGCCGTGGACGGCGGCGGGCTGTCCCCCGATTATACCGGGGCCTTCCCGTCCCCCCCGCGGAAACGACGTCGCCGGGGTCCTAGCTCATCTTGTGGCGCAGGAATTGATTTACCCGGCGGAAAAACTCCTGGGGATCCGCTGCGGGCCCTTGGGGCAGTTCGCGGGCCGGATCATCCAGCGGAGCAAGACCTTGGTTCACTGCTGCCTTGGACGCCCGCAGGGACGCCTGCGACATTGCGCTCCACCGCCCGGTCAGCTCTGCCACTTCCCCGGGGGCGCCTCCGGCGGGCACAACCGTGCTCACCAGCCCGATCGTCAGGGCCTCCGTGGCGGTGAGCAGCCTTCCGCCGTAGAGAAGATCCTTGCTCCGGGACGGACCGATACGCAACGACAAACGGTTGGCGAAGGTCGGCGGAATGAGCATGCCCAGCCGGGCGATGGGCATGCCGATCTGCGCCGATGCATCGAGGACCTGAAGATCACACGCCAGGGCCAGCTGGCAGCCGGCACCCGCGGCGATGCCCTGGACCAGGGCCACCGTGGGAGCGGGGATGGCCTCGACGGCCTGCAATGCCCCCTCGATAGCAGCAAAGGCGTCGGAAACATCAGCGCCTGTGGCGTCCTGCCACTCCCGCAGGTCTGAGCCCGAGCAGAAGGTGTCCCCGTTGCCGCGGATGATGACCGCCCGGACTGACGGATCCGCCGCCAGGTCGCGTGCCGAGATTTCAAGCGCACGCCATTGGAGGGAGCTGAGCGCATTGAAGCGTTCACCGCTGCCCACCTCCAGGACGGCGACCCGTCCGGTTGCGGTTGCGGGCGGAAGGTCAAGTCTTTGCTCCGCGGCGGTCGTCACTGGACCGCCCCGTTCATGTGCAACGCCCGGATCCGGTCCGCATTGAATCCCAGCTCGCCGAGTATTTCGTCCGTTTCCTGGCCCAGCATTGGCGGGGCCGTCCGGACGGACGGTGGCGTCCTCGTCAGCCGGACGGGGCAGCCCACCACTTTCATGGGGCCCGCGGTCGGGTGCACGAGCTCGGAGACCATATTCCGGGCAAGGACCTGCGGATCACGCAAGGCCTGGTCCACGGTCTGGATCGGCCCCACCGGGACGCCCGCCGCATCCAGGACAGCCACCCATTCGGCGGTGGTCCGGGTGCGCATGACCTGCTCCAGAAGCGGAATCAGCGTTTCCCGCCAGGCCACCCGGGACGGGTTGCTGGCAAAGCGTTCGTCCTCGGCCAGGTCCTGGCGGCCGATGGCGGCGGCGTACTTTCGCCAGAGGCTGTCATTTCCGACTGCCACCATGACGAATCCGTCCGCGGTGGGGAAGGCCTGGTAAGGGGCGATGGTCGGGTGGGCCGATCCGTAGCGCTTGGGGATTTCCCCGCTGGCAAAGTAGCCGCTCGACACGTATGTCAGCCACGAAACTGAGCCGTCCAGCAGGCTGATGTCGACCCACTGGCCGGCCCCGGTCCGCTGTTTCTCGTGAAGGGCCGCGAGGATGCCGATCGTGGCCCACATGCCGGCCACCAGATCGGCGCTGCTCACGCCCACCCTCACCGGAGGGCCGTCCGCTTCGCCGGTGACACTCATGATGCCGCTGCGGGCCTGGGCGATGGCGTCGTACCCGGCCCGCTCGGCGTCGGGGCCGGTCTGGCCGTAGCCGCTGATCGAGGCGTAGACGAGTCCGGGGTTCTCCCGCGCCAGGTCTTCGTACCCCACTCCTAGCCGGGCGGCCGTTCCCGGCCTGAAGTTCTCGACGACGACGTCAGCCCGGCGCGCGAGGTCCTGGACGATCTGCAGGCCCTCCGCCGTCTTGAGGTCCACTGCGAGGCTGCGCTTGTTCCGGTTGACCGACAGGAAGTACGCGGCCTCATCGCCCTGGAACGGTGGCCCCCACTGCCGGGTGTCGTCACCGGTCCCGGGCTGTTCAACCTTGATGACATCGGCACCGAGATCGGCAAGGGTCATGGTAGCGAAGGGGCCGGAGAGGATGCGCGTAAGGTCCAGTACCAGCAGATCACCCAGCGCTGTGCCGGGACCGGCCGCGCTGGCGGACACATCAGTTGCACATAAGTTGCCGGCTTGGAACGAGTCATCGATCACTTCTGTGCTGTGAAAGGTCATGCCATCTCCGCCACGGGCGCCGACGTGGTGTCAGCGAGCGACTTGGAGAGTTTCGGAAGGAAGATCAACGCGAGCATGCTGACGGCACAGCAGATGATGATGTACACGGAGATCGCAGTGGAGTTTCCGGTGGCCTGCAGCAGGGCAGCCGCGATGAGCGGGGCAGGGCCGCCGGCGATGACGCTGGCCAGCTGATAGCCCATGCCTGCCCCGGTATAGCGGATATCGGCGTCGAAACTCTCAGCGATCAGGGCTGCCTGTGGCCCGTACTGAATATCGTGGAGCATCAGGCTGAGGATGATGGCGAGCCCCACGAGCAGCGCGTTGCCGGTGTTGAGCAGGCCGAAGTAGGGGAAGGCGAAGGCGGCGGTCAGGACAATGCCGATGCCGTAGACGCGGCGTCGGCCGAACCTGTCCGAGAGCGTGCCGAAAAGCGGGATGCTGATCAGGCCCAACGCGGCGGCGATGAGGGTGTCGTCCAGGATCGAGTTGCTGTTGAGCTTGAGCTGTTTGACTGCGTAGGTGAGGACGAAGGTGATGAAGAGGTAGAACGGCGCCTGCTCCGAGGTACGGACCAGGGCTGTCAGCAGGACCTGCTTGGGCTGGCGCTTGAAGACCTCGATCAGGGGGTTCTTGACCACCTTGTTGGCCTTGCGGACAGCCTCGAATTCCGGGCTTTCGACGACGCGCATCCGGACGAAGAGGCCAACACCGATCAGCAGGATGCTGAGGATGAACGGGATCCGCCAGCCATAGGCGGCGAAACCTTCGGTGCCGGTCATGCCGGAGGTGATGCGGACGACACCGGTGGAGAGGACCAGCCCGAGCGGCACTCCCATCTGCGGCCAGCTGGCGGAGAGTCCGCGGCGCTTCTGCTGGCCCCACTCCATGCTCAGCAGGACCGAGCCGCCCCACTCGCCGCCGACGCCGATCCCCTGGATGATGCGCAGCAGCACGAGAAGGATCGGCGCTGCGATGCCGATGCTTTGGTAGGTCGGCAAAAATCCGATCAGCACGGTACCGAAAGCCATCAGGAACAGCGTCGCCATAAGGGTCGTCTTGCGGCCGATCCGGTCACCGAAATGCCCGAAGATGGCCGCCCCGACAGGGCGGGCTACGAAGCCGACGAACTGGGTGGCGAACGCCGCCAGGACGCCAGCGAAGGCGTTCTGGCCGGGAAAGAACAGCTGCGGGAACACCAGCGCCGCGGCCGTGCCATAGAGGAAAAAGTCGTACCACTCGATCGTGGTACCGACGACGCTTGCGATCGTGGCACGCCGTACGGCCTGCGCGCGGGTTACTTCCTGGACTTTCATCATCACTCCATTGTTATGACGGGGGTGGGCGTGCTGCCCGGGTTGGATTCGTTTATTGCCGGTTAAGCCGTGTCGACGGCCGCCATCAGGCCGGAAAGCAGCCGTCCGGCCCCGGGGATGGCCGGCTCGTGGCCGAGGGCCCGGAGGATTTCGTAGGTTGTGGCCGTGGCCGCCGTGACGACGGGGACCCCGAGCGCATCTTCCACTTCCTGGACGGCTGCCAGGGAGGGCATCTGAACGCAGGCCGAAAGCACCAGCGCGTCAATACCGGTCCGGTCCAGGCGTTCGGCTATGGAAGGCAGCTGGGCCGCATCCAAGCGGCCGACCTCCAGGTTATCCGCCACTTCAAGGCTGATCACGTCCTGCACCTCGATCCCCGCGCCTTCGATGTAGTCGGCGACCATTTTGGTCAGTTCGGGCAGATACGGGGTGACCATGGCAACTTTGCGTGCACCCATTGCCTGCAGGGTCCGGACCAGCGCGCCGGCGCTGCTCGTGACGGGAGCGGGATGCCCGTTCCCGGCGGCCGCCGCGGCGATAACCTCCTCGGAGCCTTCATGCGCTCCCGGCCCCTGGGCCATCACCGCCACCAGGCACGCATAGGCAATGATGTCCACGTCGGCATCAGAGACCGCAGCGGCGCACTCACCCGCTTGAGAGATCATGGCCGCCAGTTCTTCAGGGGTCACGCTTTTCAAGGCCGCCCTGGCGGAGTGGAATGTGTAGGCGTGCCCGGTCGCTTCGGACTGCCGGCGGAACATCTCCGGAAGCTCGGTTTCCATCGTCGTATTGGAGCTGGGAACGATCAGTCCGATCCTTGACCTGTCCTTCCCGTTTCGGGCTGTCTGGTAGGCGCCGTGGGGTTCAAACGCTGTCATTGTCACTTCCATATCTGGCTAGATCCGTGTCCACCTGCCGTAGCCGACGCCATCTAACCCACATTGTGGTTTCGAAACCCATAGTGCGGGTTTATTCTTGATGTGTCAACGCTCACGTCATTTGAGCGGGGCCGTGGCTGGTTAGGATGGACACTCGATGAGGAAAGCGGTGGCAGGTGGCAGGCGGCAGTGCGGTAGCTAAAGAACAAGGCTCCAGGTCAACGCCGATCCTCGTGTTGCGCAAGGTCAGCGAAATCCTTAACTGCTTCTCCATCGAGTCGCCTGAGCCGACGCTCCAGCAGATCGCCCGCACCACCGGATTGCCTGCCAGCACGTGCCAGCGGCTGGTCCAGAACATGGTGCACGAAGGATTCCTGGACCGTGACGGGGACCGCTACCGGATCGGCCTCAGGTTGGTTCAATGGGCAGCGTCCGGCACGCTGGGCCTGGATGTGGTGCGGCTGGTCCGGCCCGTCCTTCACGAGCTCCGGGACGCCACGGGGGAAACCGCCTGCCTGTACATGCGCGACGGCGCGTTTCGCACAGTGGTGGCCGTGGCGGAAACGCGGCACGTGGTCATGCGCCCGTTCCTGGTGGGTCAGGTCATGCCGATCCACGCCGGCGCGCCGGGGAAGATCTTCCTCGCGTTCGATCCCGGGGCCCGGGAGTCCCTGCTCGGGACCGACCTCACCCGATTCACGCCGTCCACTCCGGTCAGCTGGGCACGGCTGGACGAGCAGGCGGAGCTGGCCAAACAACAAGGATTTTTCGCCGCTTTCGGTGAACGAAACAGCGACGTCGGGTCGATCAGCGCGCCCGTGTTCCGGTACGACGGCGAGCTCGCAGCGGTCCTGGGTCTGGGTTTCCCGATCCAGCGGGTCAGCAGCGACGAAGTCCCGCGGCTCGGCCCGATGGTCGCCGCAGCCGGCAAGGCGGCCAGTGCCGCCCTCGGGTACCGGGACCCGGAGCAGAAGTAAGAAGCAGCCGGGTTAAAAGGCAAAGGCCCCCGCTTCCCTCTAAATAAAGGGAAGCAGGGGCCTCGCTGCTTGCGATGCTGCGGGACGGGCGCGAACCTGTCCCGCAGCACCGGTTCCTTCGAAGGTCAGTCCGCCGTCGGGCCGGCTGCTGCCGACAGGCGCAGCCACGTATCCACCACCGTGTCAGGGTTCAGCGAGACGGAATCGATGCCCTCGCCCACCAGCCACTCGGCGAAGTCCGCGTGGTCACTGGGACCCTGGCCGCAGATGCCCACGTACTTGCCCCGCGCCTTGCAGGCCTTGATGGCCATGCTCAGGAGCTTCTTGACGGCGGGGTCACGTTCGTCGAAGCCGCCAGAGACAATCGCGGAGTCGCGGTCCAGGCCCAGGGCCAGCTGGGTCATGTCGTTCGAGCCGATGGAGAATCCGTCGAAGTAGTCCAGGAATTCGTCGGCGAGCAGGGCGTTGGAGGGAATCTCGCACATCATGATCACCTCGAGGTTGTTCTCGCCGCGGGTGAGGCCGTTCTCCGCCAGCAGTTCGATGACGCCGCGGGCCTCGTCCAGGGTGCGCACGAACGGAATCATGAGCTTGACGTTGGTCAGCCCCATCTCGTTGCGCACGAAGGACAGGGCTTCGCACTCGAGGTCGAAGCAGTCCCGGAAGGACGGCTCGAGGTAGCGGGAAGCGCCGCGGAAGCCGAGCATCGGGTTCTCTTCGTGCGGCTCGTAGGCCGGACCGCCGATCAGGTTGGCGTATTCATTGGACTTAAAGTCGGACATCCGCACAATCACCGGCTCCGGGGCAAACGCCGCGGCGATCGTGGCCACGCCCTCGGCCAGACGCTTGATGTAGTAATCGCGCGGGCTGTCGTAGGCGGCAATCCGCTCGCGGATTTCCGCGGCCACGTCCGCGGGCTGCTCGTCCAGGTTCAGGAGTGCCTTGGGGTGGATGCCGATCTGGCGGTTGATGATGAACTCCAGCCGGGCCAGGCCCACGCCGTGGTTGGGCAGCTGGGCGAAGGTGAAGGCCTGCTCGGGGGTGCCGACGTTCATCATGACCTTGACCGGGGCCTCGGGCAGCTGGGCGATCTCGGTTTCCTCGATGCTGAAGTCCAGGAGCCCCTCGTAGATGAACCCGGTCTCGCCGTCGGCGCAGGAGACGGTGACCTCGAGGCCGTCGCGCAGCGCGTCGGTGGCGGCGCCGGTGCCGACGACGGCGGGGATCCCCAGTTCGCGGGCGATGATCGCCGCGTGGCAGGTACGTCCGCCGCGGTTGGTCACGATCGCGGATGCACGCTTCATGATCGGTTCCCAGTCCGGGTCGGTCATGTCGGCGACGAGGACATCGCCGGTTTCGAAGGAGGCCATCTGGTCAATGGAGCTGAGGATGCGGACGCGGCCGGCGCCGATGCGCTGCCCGATCGCGCGGCCCTCGGCAAGCGTCCGCCCTGTCCCGTTGAGGCGGAAGCGGCTCAGGCTGCCGGCGGCCCGGCGGGACTGCACAGTTTCGGGGCGTGCCTGCAAGATGTACAGGCCGCCGTCGATCCCGTCCTTGCCCCACTCGATGTCCATCGGGCGTCCGTAGTGCGCCTCGATGGCGAGGGCGTGACGGGCGAGTTGCTCGACGTCGTCGTCGTCAAGGCTGAAGCGGTTCCGCAGCGACGCCTCCACCGGAACGAAGTCAATGGTGCGGCCGATTTCACGGCTTGACGTGTAGGTCATCTGGAGCGCCTTCTCGCCCAGGCCGCGCTTGAGGATCGACGGGCGGCCGGCCAGCAGCGCCGGCTTGTAGACGTAGAACTCGTCCGGGTTGACGGCGCCCTGGACGACGGCCTCGCCGAGGCCGTAGGAGGAGGTGACGAAGACGGCGTCGTTGAATCCGGACTCGGTGTCCATGGTGAACATGACGCCGGAGGACCCGATGTCGGACCGCACCATCCGCTGCACGCCCGCGGAGAGTGCCACCTCGGCGTGCTCAAATTTGTGGTGCACCCGGTAGGCAATGGCGCGGTCGTTGTAGAGGGACGCGAACACATCCTTGATGGCCAGCAGGATGTTGTCGATGCCGCGGACGTTCAGGAAGGTTTCCTGCTGCCCGGCGAAGGAGGCGTCCGGCAGGTCCTCGGCCGTGGCGCTGGAACGGACGGCCCAGGAGAGATCCTCGGAGCCGCCGTGCTTGTCCACGAGTTGCCGGTAGGAATCACGGACCTGCGCCTCGAACGCCGGCAGGAACGGCATCTGGCGGATCAGGGTCCGGATCTCCTGGCCGGCCGCGGCCAGGGCTGTGACGTCGTCAGTGTCCAGGCCGATCAGGCGGTCGGCAATCTTCTGGTCCAGGCCGGACTCGGCCAGGAATGCACGGTAGGCGTCCGCCGTCGTGGCGAATCCGTCCGGCACCTGCACGCCGGCGGAGGTCAGGTTCTGCACCATCTCACCGAGGGAGGCATTCTTGCCGCCCACCCGGTCCAGGTCCTTAAGTCCGAGTTCCGAGAACCACAGGATGTCTGTTGTCATAGTTACTGCTCCTTCGCAGATGGTGGCATGCGGCGGCGCCGCCACGCGCACGGCGTTCGCCGGTTGGTGGGCGCAATTCCTGTTCACCTTCTCAGGTCTTCGCCGGTGTTTCCATATGACGTGCGTCGCACTCCACTTGTGAAATTTTTCTCTAATGTTTGAGCTTCATCTGTTGGAGGATGGTGGCGGCCATTTCCTCCACCGACACACTGGCCGAGTTCAGGTATGGAATCCCATGTGAGACGTATAAGCGCTCGGCGCTGCGCAGCTCGAAACCGCACTGACGCAGCGACGCGTAGGGCGAGCCGCGGCGACGCTCGGTGCGGACCTGGCTCAGGCGCAGGGGATTGGTGGTGAGGCCGAAACATTTCGAAACGAACGGCCGCAGCGGCCTGGGCAGTCCTTCGCGTTCAAAGTCCTCGTCCACCAGCGGGAAATTGGCGGCGAAGATACCGTGCTGCAGTGCCAGGTACATTGTGGTGGGTGTCTTGCCGCAGCGGGACGGGGCCACCAGGATGACCTGCGCCTTTTCGAGCGCGCGCAGGCTTGCGCCGTCGTCGTGCTCCATGGCGTATTCGACGGCGGCCATCCGGGACTGGTAGCGGGCGGCGTTGCCCAGTCCGTGGGCCCGGCCCGGTTCTCCGCTGGCTTGGGCTTCCAGGGCTAGCTCCAGCTGCCCGACGTGGGTCCCGATGAGGTCCACGATGATGCCCCGGCACGTGGCCAGGGTCTGGCGGATGTCAGTGCCCACTGCGGTGGAAAAGACGATCGGCCGCAGGCCGTGCGCGGCCATCGCGTCGATGGTCTTCACGACGGTGCGGGCCTGGTCGACGCTGGTGATGAAGGGGATGGTGATGCGGTCGAAGTCGTTCGCGGGGAACTGCGTCAGCAAGGTGTTGCCGAGCGTTTCCGCGGTGATGCCCGTGCTGTCCGAGAGGAAGTAGACCGGGCGGGGAGCGTCATTGGTCATGAACGCATTGTGCACCACTGTGGGTCGAGTGTTCTTCCATGACTCACCTGCCGAACGCCCGACGCCGGTCCGGCTTCGGGGAGTAGGCTGTGACCCACATCACCAAAGGAGGCCGGATGAGCTATAAATATCGAACTGTCAGGGTCCGCGGTACGGATCAGATCGGCACCATTGCCCGCAGGCATGGGAGTGCCCCCGAAATCTACGAGACGTCCAAGGACCCGAGTACCTCTGTGGTTCCCGTGTTCTTTCCGGAAACCGGTGAGATCCGCTTCTTCGACCGGTCGGTGCTGGAGGACGTTGTGAGCCCGGCCGGCTAGCGGTCGCGCCGCGCGTCCACGGTTCAACCTGCCGGCTTATCCGGCTTGTATCTCTTAAGTACCCCCTGTTGAGGGTGGGTGGCTATCAGTTTACGGTGGCCTTGGGGGAGGCCGGGGTGGTTCCGGTTTTCGGCTGGGCATCATGACGGTTCTCCCCGGGTGAGCGGGCAGTATGTGCGCCCGGATCGTACCGTCCTTGCCTGCCGTGTTATTGATCCTGATGACTGATGACTGGTGCCGGAAGTGCCGGTGCCAGGGCGTTCCCCGGGACACAGTGACCCGCCGGCTGCGCCATGAACCCTTCGGGTGACGCCCCACCACGCTGCTGGTGAACATCCGCCGCTACCGCTGCAGCGGGTACGGGCCCGTGTGGCGGCAGGACACTTCCAAGGCTGCCGAGCCGCGGGCGACCCCCCAGAGTGTCGAACTGTGGGCGAGGTGAACATGCCGAATATCTGGTCCGCCGCGAGCGTCAAGCTTTACGGCGGTGGCGTGGCCGAAGAACGCTTCCTCCGGGCACACTCGGACCTGATCGGGGACTACAGCTACACCAACGGAATGCATCTTCGAAGTCTCCAACCTCGCGAATTCACCGTCACCGAAGAGAGCGCAACCGACGCAGCCGGAGTGAAAACCGTCCTGAGCATCGTGAGCCCGGTCCTTGAGAGCGCTCTCGCGTTACTCGCGGGACGCTGACGCCCGCCGCTGATTTGGTATTTCTGGGCTAACGGTTGAAGTATACGTATGCATGTCTGATACTTGCCGGATGAACAATACCCTTGCCGGCCCTCGTGCGGAGTTCGCTGCGGCCCATCAGATCATCGACGACGACGGTACCTTGGCGATGGATGAGGTGCGCCGCGCGCTGCGCTTGCCTTCTTTCAGCGATACCGGGGAGGGTATCGAGGCGGCCGCAGAGCATTTTGCCGCGCTGTTGGGACGTGTGTGCCCTGACGCTGCAATCGTCCCCACCGCCGGGTACCCCGTGGTGCTGGGGACGGTCCGGTCGCCCCGGCCGTCGGCTCCGACCCTGATCGTGTACGGCTTGTATGACGTTACCCCGACTATGGCGCATGAGTGGACGGTGAACCCGCTGGCAGCTGAGATTGTCGATGCCCGCGACCTCGGACTGTTGCCTCATCTCGGCCCTGTCGTGGCCGGCCGGGGAGCAAACAACCACAAGGGCCCCGTGATCGCCGCGATTCTCGCGGTCGAAGCCATGCAACGGGCCGGCGTGGAGTTGCCGGTAAACCTGATCTTCGTAATCGAGGGTGAAGAGGAGATCGGAAGCCCGAGCCTCCCGGGATTCGTGGAGGAACACCGGGAGCTGCTGCTGAGCGCGGACGGCATCTGGCTGCCCTGCATGCAGCAGAACTCCGCAGGCGTCATGACGATCCGCCGGGGCTTCAAGGGGTGTGTCTTCGCACAAATCACCTGCCGTGGCGGGCACTGGGGCGGCCCCGCCGATGGGCGGCACATCTGGGCCGGGAACTCGGCATGGATTGATGCGCCCATGATGCAGCTGGTCCGCGCCCTTGCCACCATGTACGACGACGAGCAACGTGTCACCATCGATGGGGTAAGAGCTGTCGCCGATGCCGCCTCGCTGCAGTTCGCTGACGACATCGCTCGGGTGTCTGCGGGTTTTCGCGACAACCCTGAATGGTCCGCAAACATGCTCGGCAATCTGCATGTTGAACGGGCGCTAGCCGGAAAGGACATCGCGGACCATGTGGAAAATTACATGACCGGTGTCAACATGAACATCCAGGGCATGGTCGGCGGCTACCAGGGTCCGACGTTCTATACGTCCTTGCCGGGCGAGGCAAGCGCCCGGGTCGATTTCCGGTTTCCCCCCGGGATGACGCCGACGGAATTTGTGGAAGCCTTGCGCGGGCATCTGGACCGGCGCGGATTCGGCCACGTGGAGATTCAGATTCCGCGCGGTTATGCCGGGGCGCCGTCCATGCCCGATGACTGCGACGTGCTGTTGGATGCGGGGATCGTCACGGCCGCACGCTACGGCGTGGAGACAGCGGTGTGGCCGATCGCGAACAACTGCTGCCCGGCCTCGCTCTTCACCGCTTTGGGCAAGCAGATTCCCTTCAGCGTGGCCGGGCTCGGCCACGGGGATCGGGCACATGCCGCGGATGAGTATTTCACTGTCGGCTCGGTGGAGAAACTCATGCATTTCACCGTCGACTATCTTGGCGATTTTGCCAACACCGTGGCGCGGACCCCCGCAGCGGGCCGGAACTGACCGAACACAGGGGATAGGGGTGTCCCGGTGGAAACCGGGCCACCCCTATCCGTGCTTAGGACCCGGCGGCCCAGTCAGCCAGGCAACTATCGATAGCGGACTGCGCATTCAGGACGACCATCGCTGCTCCCTGATCCCACGCGGTACGGGCCTGGGAGGCGGTGGAGACGATGGCCATTACGGGTCGTCCTTCCGAGGCCGCGGCCGCCCAGACCTGCAGACGGGCTTCGTCCGCCCGGGCCGCGTCGTAGCCCAGGGCCGCAGCTAGGTCCGAAGGCCCCACGAAGATGACGTCAATGCCGGGGTGTTGCACGATTGCGCCGGCGTTGGACACACCCTCGGCGTCCTCGATCATGGCCACAACCATGGTGGCGGCAGCCGCCTTCGCGGCGTGCTCCTCAGCTGTGGCCTTCCCCCAGCTTCCCGCTGCCGTGTAGGTGGCGAACCCCCGGTCTCCCAATGGCGGGTAGTGAGCCATACGGACAGCGGCCGATGCCTCGGTGGCAGTGCGGACGTGCGGCACGATGACGCCTTCGGCGCCGGCATCGAGGACCCGCAGGGCCAGGGCGGTCTCGCCTTCGCCGATTCGAACCAGTGTGGGCAGCCCCGCCGCCCGCCCGGCGGTAATGTGCTCGGCGATGTCCCTCTGGTCCGCGATCCCATGTTCGGTGTCGAGGAAGATGAAGTCGAACCCGTTGGTCCCGGCCATGTCGATCAGCATGGGTGCCGGGACGCGGACCAGCAGTCCGCGCAGTCGGTCACCGTCGGTGAGCCGTGATTTGAGCGGCTTCGGTGCCGGCGGGGGGCTCATCGGGCCGCCATGCCCGCTGAGAGGTCGATGTCTGCTGCGGTCAGTCCCCGCATCTGCAGCATCGCAACGACCGCCTGGCCGACTTCCTCTTCCTCGACCATGCGGCCCAGGGCCGCCCGGGAGACGAAGGCCGCTTCTGACTGGTCGTAGGAGGTCCCCGAGCGTTCGGCCTCCATCCGGAAGTTGCGTTCCATTCGCGGTCCACGGACGGGACCGGGGGAGAGACTGTTGACGCGGATGTCATACGGGCCGGCTTCGGCGGCCAGGGTTGTGGTCAGTCCTATCACGGCCATCTTCGAGGCACAGTACGAGGTACGCCCCACCAAGGGCCGTTTCCCGCTCACTGATGCGATGTTGATGATGTCGCCGCTGCGGGCGTTCATCATGGCTGGAAGAAAAGCCCTGCAGATCAGGTACACACCGCGCACGTTGGTGGCGAAGACCTCGTCCCAGTCGCCCGGATCGATGCCGACCAGGTCCGACACCGGTCCCGGGATTCCGGCATTGTTGACCAGAATGGACACGGATTCGTCCCTGAGTGCCAGTGCCAGCCGCTCGACCGAGGCCGGATCAGCGACGTCGCAGCTTTCAAGTCTGCATTGGTCCTGGGCCAGCCCGAGCTCATCGCGGGTCTGCGCGAGTTTATCCAGGTTCCGGCCGACCATGATGACCCGGGCTCCGGCTTCGATCAGGTGGCCGGTGATAGCCTTGCCGAGGCCGTTGCCGGCGCCGGTTACCAGCGCGGTGCGCCCTGTCAGCGGGAGGGTCATGGGTTCGTCGCCGCGGCAGGCTGGGAGGACCAGGGCAGGTCCGCGCCGCTGTACTTGCTCGCGCGGACGTCGCCCGAGCGGGCGTGGCCTTCGAAGGATTCGACGCGGCTGGCCCGGCCGCAGATCTCGCCCAGCAGCGCCGAAGTTGCCGTGTCTGTCACTTCCTGGTGGGTGACAGTCTTTAGGTATTTTCCGACCCAGAGGCCGCCGGTGTAGCGGGCTGAGCCCTTGGTGGGAAGGACGTGGTTGGTGCCGATGACCTTATCGCCATAAGAGACACAGGTCCCTTCGCCGAGGAACAGCGCACCGTACTCGCGCATCTTATCCAGGGCTTCGCGGGGCTCCTGTGTCAGGACCTCGACGTGTTCGGAGGCGAAGGTGTCCGCCAGGGCGTAGGCCTCGTCAAGTGAGTCGACGACGTGGACCTGGCCATGGTCCCGCCAGGCCGGCCCGGCGTAATCCTTGGTGGGCATGCCCGGCAGGATCTGTTCAATGTGGTCCAGGACCTGGGTCCCCAGTGCGGCGCTGGTGGTAATGAGCACGGCCGGGGAGTCAGGACCGTGTTCGGCCTGGCTGAGCAGATCGACAGCGACAATGAACGGGTCCGCGTACTCGTCGGCGATGATCAGGATTTCGGTGGGTCCGGCGAAGAGATCAATGCCTACTTCGCCGAAGAGTTGACGTTTGGCTTCTGCCACGAAGGCGTTGCCCGGTCCGGCAATGAGATTCACTTTGGGAATGTCGGCCGTTCCCACGGCGAGGGCCGTTACGGCCTGCACTCCGCCGAGCAGGTAGATCTCGTCGGCGCCGGCCATGTGGGCCGCGGCGATGGTTGCTGCAGGAATTTCACCGCGGATGGGCGGGGTGCAGGCGGCCACCCGCGGCACGCCGGCGACTTTGGCGGTGATGATGGTCATGTGGGCTGATGCGGTCAGGGGGTAGCGGCCGCCGGGGATGTAGGCTCCGGCGGAGGATACGGGAAGGTGTCGATGGCCCAGCCGGACGCCGGGGAGCGTTTCGATTTCGATGTCCGTCATGGAGTCGCGCTGGGCCTGGGCGAAGCGGCGGACCTGATCCTGGACGAAGGTGATGTCTTCGATCACCTGCCGGGGCAGAGTGGCAATGATCTCCGCGATCTGTTCCGGGCTAAGCCGGAAGGATTCCGGGCTCCATCCATCGAATTTCTCCGAGTATTCCCGGACTGCGGCGTCGCCACGGTTGCGGATGTCGTCAATAATGGTCTCGACGGTGGCCCGGACTTCCGGTTTGCTGCTGCCGGTGTGGCCGGACGGGATGGCTGACTTCAGAACGTGGGGCATGTTTTTCTCCGGGAAGGTTGATGGTCAGACGGCGGTGGCTGGCTGGGGCAAGGCGATGCCCTGATGGGCGAGGGCGAGTTCGTCGTAGGCCAGCCACTGTGCAGTGACACGCCCGTCGACGAGATGGTGGTGGCTGATGAGGCTGAACTCGACCGGGCCCTGCGGGCCGGTCCCGGCGATCCGCCACTGGGTGGCAACACGCAGCGGCAGCGTGTCCGAGGCTTGCAGCGAGTACTGGTCATCGATCTCTGCCGCAAGGGGCCCGAGGGCGGCCCGCAACCCGTTGGCCCACTCGGTCATGGCACCGGCTCCGTCTCGCTGGATGTCCGGGGCGAAGGCGGTCGCGCAGTCGGCGGCGTAAAACCCGGATTCAATCCAGCCGTCCAGAGCGCCGGTGAACGCCTGCCGGACCAGGTCTCCCTCTGCCGTGCGGGTGAAGTCAAAGGCCGGGCGTGCCACCCGGGGAGTTTGGGGGTAGCGGGTGGCCTCCAGGGCGTCTTCGAGGGTGTAGCCGAGCTGACGGGCCTGGGCGAGAGGGTTGGCGCCCAGCCATTCCTCGATGATGACCTCGCCGCGGACGATGCAGTTGGCGATGGCCGTAAACGTTACCGGCCGGCCGGTGGCAGGGCCGTAGGTGGTGCCGCCCGTGTCGGTCCCTGTCCACGTCCAGCGCATGGAGGTCCGGTATCCTTCCTCTTCTGAACCGGTCCAGATCGTGTCATCGATGGTGCCGTGGAAGTCCGGGTAGGTGCGAAGCCGCGCATGGGTGTTGGCGATGACGGTTTCGTCGCCCACCAGGTCGCCCGCGTCGAGGTGGATTGCCGTGCTCGGCGCGTAGTACCTGCGGATGAGCTCTAGATTACGGTGCGGGAGGTTCCAGATGTCGTAGGTGATGCGTTTGATGTAGTCGACGGGGCCGTCGAACCCGAATGCTCGGAGGCCGGGCGAATGGGGCGTCATATAGATTTCCTTAAATTCCAGAGGTTGATGATGTTGGCTGTGGATGCCGGATCTTCAAGGGTCATGAGGTGGCCGGCGCCGGCCAGGACTTCCAAGTCGGCATTGGGCAGGGACGCGGCGATGTCTTGGTGCATTTCCGGGCTGCACAGCTGGTCTTCGGATCCGGCGAGGACCAGGGTCCGTGCATTGACCCTGGCCAGTTCCGGGCGAAGGTCGCGGCGGCTTCGTTGGATGCCGAGCTGGTCCGCGAAGTCGTCCCGGCCGACGTCGTTGGCCATGGCGGCCCCCACCCCCGGCAGCGGACCGGTGCTGCGGTCCGGAGCGAACAGCGCCGGCGCGGTCTCAGCCGCGATGTCGTGCAGGGCTCCGGCCCGGTTGCGCCGGGCCATGGCATCCCAGGCCTGGAGCTGTTCGGGTCTGGGGCCCCGGGGGTTGGTCGAAATCAGTATCGCGCTGTCAAAGAGGCCCGGATCTTTCACGGCGGCTGCCATCGCGATGATGGCACCCAGTGAAAGTCCGATGATCCCCACCGGTCCGGGCTGGTCCTTGGCAAGCGCCATGATATGTCCTGAGGCCTCGTCCAGCGTGGTGCCCCGGATCGGGACGTCCCGCGTCGTGCCGCCCAGACTAAGGTAGGGGTCCATGGCGGTAAATATTCCTGCCGTGCACAGCATGCCCGGAACCCGGATCCAGGTTCGGACCTGTTCATCCGTCCGGTGCGGGGCCATGTCCTCAGCTCAGTCGTCGATGGTCGAGTAGCGTACAACGTTCCACGAGGCGACATATCCTGCAGCGTCGGCGGCATGCCCCTTGTCTTCGGCATGGCGGAGAGTTTCCGATGGCCATTCCAGGCGGACCCGTCCGTCCCCGCTGTTCACGACCAGCATCTGGGCCTCATCATCCAGTGCGGTGAAGGTCCGCCACGCGCCTGCCGGCACGGATACCGTGTCGTAGGGATTGAGTACTGTCGCCACCTTGTGGTCGCCGTCGTTCAGCGTCACCAGCCATGAGCCGTGGTAACCCATCAGTACCTGGCTGTGATCATGGCGGTGCTGGAGCATGCCTTCGTCCTTGACGGCGCGCAACCATGCGAGGTTGAAGTTGTGGGGATAGTGGATCGGCGGGACCTGGTCCCGGTCCTCGGTCATGCCGTAGCCGATGACCGTGGCGAGTTCGGCCCCTCCACCGGGCAGTTCGCTGCACATGAACGGCCGGCCACTCCAGTCCAGGTCCCGCTGACGGACCACGCGCTGCTGCATCTGCTCGGCAGACCAGGTGCGAAGCCGGTCGATCTCGGCCCGTGGCAGCGGCGGAACGACCTCGACATGATCCGGAATTGTGTCACCGGCGACGGTGTCGATCAGCTGATTGTCAACGGTCAGGAACAAGCCATGCTTTTCCGCTTCCTTCAGCACCGAAGGTCCCCAGATGATGCCTCCGGTGTTGTCGAACCCGAGCGCGGTGAACAGCCAGCCACGTGATCCGCCCACGTTGGTGAACCCGCGGAAGATCCAGGTGGGAACGCTGACGATGTCTCCTTCTTCACAGAGGAATTCCCCGTCGCCGCCATCTGCACCCCAACGCATATTCCAGGTGCCGCTCCAGTTCAGGAATACTTCGGCGGTGAAGTGAAGGTGGAGGTTGTTCACCACACCGTCCGGCATCGCGGCAGCGCCGATGTTAAACCCGTGGGGCTCGCGAAGGTTCACGACCTGCTGGGCGCTCTGCGTTACCCCGGGCCCGATGATCGAGTAGTTCTCCTTCGTATCGCTGCCGGGCGTACGGCAATCGATAAACGCCTGGTTGCAACTGACGTAGTCGCTGCGGCGGATAGTTCTGCGCCTAAGCTCGGTTTCATCAACGAACGCGGCTCCGGATTCAAGCTTCACATTATTTCCCATGGCTCATGTATACGTATGTATTGAATGCATGTCAAGGGGTCGCACCACCAGCAAGTGAGGCCTAGATCTGCGTCGAGGAAGAGTGCGTGCCGCGGGGCATGGCCTGCACCGGGTGAATGTGGCGCACCGGCTCATCCGGCAATATCCCCAGCAACCTGTCGACGAGCAGGTTCGCAGCGTCCTCCGCCATATGCGGCAGCGGGAGCGCGACAGTGCTGAGGTTGCAAATGGGCCAGCCGGACATTGGAACGTCATCAATGCCCACAATGGACACGTCCGCTGGCACACGGAGGCCGAGATCCCGGGCCGCGTTCAGGGCACCGATGGCAACGGAATCGCTGATGCAGATGACCGCCCGGGGCGGCTGCTCGAGCGACATCAATTTGCGCATGCCGGCGTCGCCGGACCCGTGGCCGAACCATCCGCGGACAACGCGCGCCGAACGCAGGGGAATATCCGCATCAGCCAATGCTTCCCGGATTCCGGTCTCGCGATCGACGCTGGTGGACGCCTCAACGGGCCCGGCGAGAAGACCGATTTCCCGGTGCCCGGCGGAGATGAGCATCCGGGCGGCAGTCCGGCCGGCCTCCACATTGTCCGCCACCACGCTGTCTGAATCGACCATTCCGCCGACCCTGTTCAGCATGACCATCGGAATTCCCCTCCCGTGCAGCTCAAACGGCAAGGCCGACTCCCGCCGAGTGGTGGTGAGCAGCACGCCATCAACCGAGCGGTCCAGCAGGGGTGAGTATCCCGAGCCGTCCTCCTCGCGTTCGGCGAGCAGGACCATCCCGTAGCCCCGGGCCGCCAGTGCGTCGTGGATCGCCGGCAGGATCAGCGGATAGAGCGGATTCGCAAGATCCGCCACCATGGCCACCCGATGCGTGGCCTGCGTCGAGAGGGAACGGCCCATCTGGCTGGGTACGTAACTCAGGGCCGTGGCGGCCTCCGCGATACGGCGGCGCGTTTCCGCGGTAACCCTGGGATCCCCCCGCAGCGCGCGCGAAACGGTTGGCTGGGAGACCCCGGCAAGGCGGGCTACATCTCGACTCGTGGCAACCATGAGGTGCCTCACTTTCCGTTTCAGGCAGCGCTGGCGGACTGTCCGCCAACCAGCATCTGCCGTCGATCTCTTGACAACATGTTAGCTGTGACACACTCTATTACATACGTATTCATGCCCATTAGGGGCACCAAATCCTGAAGGTGGCGTTTTGAAACCTCCCCGCGTCCTGGGCCGCAGGCCCCTCTTGTTCACCGTTGCCGCCCTCACGATGGCCTCCCTTGCCGCTTGCGGCGCCGGAAGCCAGATCTCCAGTGCATCCGGGGTCAAAGGTACCTGCCTCGCGGCGGAACCCGCCGCCCCTGCGACCGTGAACATCCTGGCCTACGGCGCTCCCGGCATGGACCCCTTCACCAAGGCCATGACCGGGTCCTGCAACGACGTCAAGAAACTCAAGGTCAACCATTCGCCAGTGGACTTCTCGGCCCAGCTGGAAAAGGCTCCCCTTTCGCTCTCCCAACAGGCAGACGGCGCCTCCTACGACATCGTAGAGGTCTACAACACCACACTGGTCGAATACGCCTCCAAGGGATGGCTGGCGCCGTTGGACGAGTGGGTGGCGAAGAACGGTGAAGCCTCGGGGGTCAACGATATCGACCCTGCGCTGTTGGAGAAGATGAAGTATGACGGGCACCTCTACGCCCTGCCTAACCAGCAGAACGTCCACATCCTGATGTACCGCAAGGACATTCTGGACAGCCTGGGCATCCAGGCGCCGAAGACCTATGGCGAACTGTATGAAGCGGCTGACAAGATCAAGGCGGCGGGCAAGTCCCAGACGCCCTTCGTCGCGTCGTTCAATGCGGACAGCGATATCTCCACTGCTTTCAACAACGCGCTGACCAGCCAGGGCGGCTCCTGGGTCAACAGCGACGGACGTCCCACACTGGCCACCCCCGAAGGGGCAGCCGCGATCAATGATTTGCGTAAACTCAAGACCTACATGTCCAACGACGCCTTGACACTGAACAATGCAAAAGCCGTCGCCGCCCTGCAGAACGGGCAGGCCGCCATGGGCATCGTCTACGCCGGGCGGGGCGCCACCCTCATCGATCCGGCCCTGTCGAAGTTCGCCAAGGACTTCGCCTTCGCACCGGCACCGGCGGCGAAGGCAGGAGGCAAGCCCGCCGCCCAGTGGACCCAGGACGGGTTTGCCGTCGCCAAGAATTCCAAGGTTGGGTTCGAGACGCTCGCCGGCGTCATGGCGACCTCTGTCGGTGACGCCGCCATGACCAACGGAGCACCGTTCGCCGTCATTTCCCGGACCAGCAAACTCAACGATCCGGCGTTGCAGGCCAAGGCCCCCTACTGGCAGGCCGCACTTGACACCCTGAAGGCCGGCGCCGAAACCCTGCCGCTGAAACCGTTCATGCCGACCATCCAGCAGAGCACCCGCGCGTTCATCGTCGAGGCAGTCAACGGCACGGGGGATCCGATGGATGCACTCGGCAAAGCAGACGCGGCAGCCAATGCCGCGTTGAAGACCGCCGGGTACCTGAAGTAGCTCTTCCGCGGCGAATCCGCCACAACAGATATTAGGAGGTGGGTCCACTGAGACGACGCGAATTCTTCATCTTCGTCGGCCCCAGTATTTTGGTCATGACCTTGCTCATGGCCGGGCCTTTATTCATCACGGCCTTCGACAGCTTTAGGAAGGTCAGCTACGGCGACCCAGGCGTCTTCGTCGGCTTCACCAACTACACGACCACGTTGGGTGACCAGCGGTTCTGGGCGGCAGCCGGGTTCACGACCCTCTACACCACCGCGATGACCGTAGGAAAAATTGCCGGGGGGTACGTCGTCGGGCTCATGCTCAACGCCGTCCACGCCAAGGCACGGGCCTTCTTCCTGGGTCTGCTTCTGGTGCCCTACGTCGTGCCAACAGTTATCGGCGCGCTCGTTTTCTCCTGGCTTTTCAACAGCACGTTCGGGGGCTTCATCAACGTCTTGCTGGCACCCCTGGGTATCGCACCAGACTGGTTCACGGACCCGACCGCAGCAAAGTTCCTACTCATTTTCCATAGCATCTGGCACGAGTCGGCATTCGGCATCCTCGTCCTGGTCGCAGCCTTACAGTCCGTTCCCCGCGACCGGATCGAGGCGGCCGCCATCGACGGGGCCGGCTGGTGGCAGACCCAGTGGCGTATCGTGATGCCCTCCATCCGCGGCTTCATCGGCTTCATCGCGCTGATCTCGATCATGGACGGCTTCCGGGTCTTCGACAGCGTCCGGATGATCACCCCGGCCGCCTCGACCGTGGGTACGGAGTCCCTCATGACCTACGTCTACAACGTCGCGCTCGGCGAAACGCAGCAACTCGGACTTGCCAGCGCCATCAACGTCATCACGATCATCATCATCCTGATCTTCCTTGTACCCTTCATACGCCAGACCTGGCGGGAGATGAAATCCGCGTGAGCACACACACCGACCTCAGCGTCCGTAGCCCTGTTCCCCCTCAGGAGCCCAAGCCCGGACCCAGCGCCCAGGAACGACCCCTCCGGCGCAAGCGAGGTGCCACGAGCAACACCACCATCGGACGCCGACCCCGGTGGCGGACGATCCTCGCCTACACCGGGCTCTCGATTGCCTCGTTTGTGGCCGTGTTTCCGTTCTTCTGGGCACTCCTGACCTCCATCAAGCCCTACACGGACGCGTTCGTTTCGCCACCGGTCTGGAGCTTCGCCCCCCAGATCACGGCTTATGAACAGCTGTGGTACGCCACTGAATTCGCGTCGTTCGGCATGAACACCATCGTGGTCGGCGTGGTGACGGTCATCATTTCACTGGTCGTGGGCGCACCTGCGGCCTATGCACTGTCCCGTTTTGACTCGCGGATCTCGCTGTGGCTGCTCGTGCTCGCCCTCGTATTCCGTTCACTGCCGCGCTTCGTCGTTGTCCTGCCCTTCTACTCCATCGCACAGGCCCTCAACATCTACGACACCCAGCTGATGCTGATCATCGCACTGGTTGCAGTGAACCAGCCATTCACGATTTGGCTACTGCGGAACTTCTTCACCGAGCTGCCCAGGGAACTGGAAGAAGCGGCCCAGATCGACGGCTGCAGCCGCTTCGGGGCGTTCCGTCGCGTCATCATGCCCCTCGCCGGCCCCGGGCTGGTCACCGCTGGCATCTTCACCTTTCTGCTGGCCATCCAGGAATACCTGATTCCCGTTGTACTGACGCAACAGCATGCGACCACCCTGTCCGTGTTCATCGCATCCTTCGGGATCGCCGAAGACACTGCCCTCTACCAGCTCATCGCTGCCGCCAGCATTCTGATGGCCCTCCCGATCATCGCTCTGGCCTTCCTAGCCCAGCGGTTCCTCGTCAGCGGACTCACCGGCGGGGCCATCAAAGGTTAGGCCCATGAGTCTGCCCGATGCCTCGGCGTGGAGCGCCGGTCCAAACGTCACCATGCACACCCTGACCCGGAACAGCCGGGCAGGGTCCAGCTTCCAGGCGGGCCGTTCCCGACAGCGGCTCCGCGATGTTGAACGAACGGGACCATGAATACACCAGCCCTGCTGCAAATCACCCCAAACTACGCCGAGACCCTCGAAGCCGGACATGTCCTTACCCTCGACTGCGCAGAGGCGCCTGGCATAGTCCACGCAGTCTCAGGCTTTCTCCTTGCCCACGGATGCGACGTGCGCGACATCAAGCAATTTGGAGACAGAGACGAAAGGCACTTCTTCATGCGCGTGCAGGTGTCGTCATCCTCACCGGCATGTCAAAGCAAGGACCTCCGAAAGGACTTCGCGCCGCTGGCAAACGATTGGAGCATGAATTGGCAGATCGAAGCACTCGGACGGCGGCGTAGGGTACTGATCATGGTCTCCGGCTACGGCCACTGTCTGAACGACCTACTGTTCCGGGCCCGAACTGATGACCTGCCAATTGAGATCGTCGCCGTCGTCTCCAACCACCGGGACCACGAAGCGCTCGTTGACTGGCACCGTATCCCGTTTTTTCACCTCCCGGTAACACCTGAGACCAAGGCCACAGCCGAGGCAGATCTCCTGCAGATCGTTGACGATCTCAACGTGGAACTCATCGTCCTCGCCCGCTACATGCAAGTCCTCAGCGAAGAACTTTCGACAAAGCTCCCCGGGCGGATTATCAACATCCACCACTCGTTCTTACCGAGCTTCAAGGGTGCCAAACCGTACCACCAGGCACACCAGCGCGGTGTGAAGACTGTGGGCGCGACAGCCCACTACGTGACCGCCGAACTCGACGAGGGCCCCATCATTGCCCAACAGGTCATCGACGTCGACCACACCTACACGGCGGCCGATCTGGCCGCCGTCGGCCGTGATGCGGAATGTGCTGCCCTGCGCGATGCCGTCCGCTGGCACTGCGAGAACAGGGTGGTCCTCCTAGGGAACCGGACTGTCATCCTCAAATAGCCATGGCCAGTTAGCACGCGCATGGAGCTGATAGGGATTCGAGCAAGATCCGAGGACGCGCCCGGCCCCCAAACCCCTTCGGCAACTAGTGGCGCGTGTCTAAAGTGATTATAGGGTTGGTTTTTGGGAGAATGGGGCATGGCTCATCCTCCTGCCCCGGCCCTGGTCATTCGCGATGGTGACTTTGATGTTTTGTCCCGCTGGTCCCGGTCATCGTCGATGCGGGCGGGGTTGGCTCAACGGGCAGGAATCGTTTTGATGGCTGCTGACGGTGCGCCCAATACTCGGATAGCGGCGGCGGTCGGTGTTTCGGTGCCGACGGTGCTTGCGCGGCGCGGAAAGTACCAAGCGAGGGGCTTGGCCGGGTTGGAGGACGAGCAGCGTTCGGGCCGGCCGCGCGAGATCGACCGGATGAAGATCATCGCGGCAACCCTGGCCCCGCCGCCGGAATCGCTCGGGGTCACGCATTGGTCTTCACGGCTGCTGGCCAGGCATCTGAAGACGGATTTCTCCACTGTGGCCAAGACGTGGCGCGAGTACGGCGTGAAGCCGTGGAAGGCGGAGACGTTCAAGTTCTCCACGGACCCGGAGCTGGAAGCGAAGGTCGTTGATGTGGTCGGGCTCTACCTTGCCCCGCCTGAGAACGCTGTCGTGCTGTGCGTTGATGAGAAGTCGCAAATTCAGGCGATGGACCGCACGGCACCGTTGTTGCCGATGCAGATCGGCGTTCCGGAGAAGCAAACCTACGACTATGTCCGCCACGGCACCACGACGTTGTTCGCGGCTCTGGAGATCGCGACCGGGAAACTCACCGGCACGTGCAAACCGGCCCACACACACAAGGAATTCCTGAGCTTCCTCAAGCACGTTGCCTGTACGTACCCGGGCGTTGAACTGCACCTTGTGATGGACAACTACTAATGCCGACATCGGCATTAGTAGTTTTATGGTGACTTCGGGATTATGCCGACCCTGCTGGGTTCCTGCCCGGAGTTGCGGGGTGTGGGGTCCCGTCTGGTCGGCATAATCGGGTCGGGTCAAAGGCCTGCCAGGAACTGCAGGAGCTCGCCGTCCGGGTGGTAGCGGCCTGGAACCTGCCGGCCATCGATGGTGAGTTGAGCAAGGGCCTTTTCTTTGGCCCTCATGTCTGAATGCAAATAGATCTGCGTGGTTTCCGTCGACTGGTGCCCGAGCCACATCGCAATGACATTGATGTCGATGCCCGCTTGGAGCAGCTGCATGGCACAGGTATGCCGCAGGACATGCGGTGTCAGGGTTTTGCCTTCCAATTTTGGGCAGGCTTTGATCGCTGTCGCCTGGTGGTGGCGAAGGATTTTGGCCACGGCGTCTCGGCTCAGCCGGTGCGCAGAGACAGTCCCAAAGAGAACCTGGTCAGCGCGCAGATCATTTGCCTGCACCCATCGGGCCAACACGTCCCTGGTCGGCCGTGCCAGCGGTGTGCGCCTGGTCTTGCGGCCCTTGCCAACGCACTGAACGTAGGCCCCGGTGCGTTCAAGGTGCACGTCGGAGACGAGGAGCCCGGTGAGTTCCGAAACGCGCAGCCCCGTATAGATGGCGGTGTGCAGGAGCGCATGGTCCCTTTGCCCGTGCCAGCAGGACTGATCGGGAGCATCAAGGAGCGCCTGGATTTCAGGATCCGTCAGGTAGGAAACAACGTGCCTGGTGCCGCGTTTGGGACCAATCGAGAGTACCTGGTTGATCAGCGCCTGGTCCTGGGGGTCCCGATATGAGGCGTAACGATAGAACGAACGGATCGCAGCCAGCCGCGTGTTGCGGGTGCTCGTTGAATTGCCTCGTTCCGCTTCCAGATACGCAAGGAACCCTCCGATGGCCTCGGCGTTGCAGATCGCGAAGGTCAATTCGTCCGGGCGATGGCCGTGAGCGTCGCTCATATAGTGCAGCAGCAGACTCATGGTGTCCCGGTACGAGGCGACAGTGTGGGCGCTGGCCTGGCGCTCATTGATCAGTTTGTTGATAAAGAATCCTTGCAACAGCTCCGCGAAGACGCTCACGATTCCCACCTCTTCTCCACGGCGGAAGAGAGTCGGTCTTCCGCAAGGCCCATCAATTCCGTCGTGCCCGTCAAATACCAGTAGGTGGCCTGTGGGTCGACGTGACCCAGATACGTGCTCAGCAACGGCATGCTCACCGACACATCCCGGCCTTGTGCATACCACCGCAGGAGGGTTTGCGTGGCAAAGGCATGTCTGAGGTCGTGCAGCCGCGGCCGCGCCCGGCCCACCGGGGCAATGCCCGCCGCCTCCAGAAAGTCACCCATGTAGAGGGTCACTCCGTGGTCTCGGAGCCGGTGCTTGAGCGTGTCGAGGAACACCGCTGCCGTTGGCCCATCCTTGCCCAGAAACTCAGCCCGGTGCAGAAGATAGGAACTCAGTGCTGCGACCGTGGTGGGGTGGAGTGGCAGATCGCGTGATTTGTTGAACTTCGCGTCGTGGATCCTAATGATTCCCGTGGCAAGGTCCAGATCCTCAAGGTTCAACCGGTGCACCTCGCCGGTGCGCATTCCGGTCACCGCGAGCAGGCCGATAAAGGTTGCCAGCGTCAACCCCCGGAAGGGTGGTTGCATCTTTCCGGCGGCGTCCATCAACGCCCGAATCTCAGCGTCAGAATATATGTAGGGCAGGGCCCGGCGGCTGGGGCAGGGCAGGATGTCCGCCGGCGGAACTTCATGACGGTCATCGCAGCTGTGTGCGTATCGGGCAAAGATTCTCACGATCATCAGCCTCCTGCCCCACGTGTATCGATCAGTGCTCCGCGGCGCGTTCATGGCCCACTGCACGGCAAGATCGGTGGTCAATACGGTGGCGTGGTTGGCGGCCATGAACTTCAGGAAGCTGTGCAGTTCCTTGGAGAACGTCACCAACTTGAAGCCAAGCTGGCGCCGCAACTGCAAGTACTCGTCCCCCAAGGACAGGAGATCCATTTCGCAGTCCATGACGGCTACCTGAGCTCCGGCCATGGCCGGGCAAGTTCGGCCAGCCGGTGGTGATCAACCTTGGCGTAGATGGCGGTAGCCAACACGCTCTCATGCCTGAGTACCTGCCCGATCTGGGACAGTCCAGACCCGGATTCCAGGAGGCCGATGGCCAGGGTATGGCGCAGCCGGTGCGCACCAACCTGGCCGATTCCCGCCCGGCCACTGGCCCGGCTCATCACCGCACCAACAACGTCGGAGCTGATCGGCCGGTACGGCCTGCGCACGGTGACGAACACTTCACGGTAGGGGCATTGCGGGGTTACGTCCCGTGGAGTGGTGTAGATCTCCGCAGTTGCGCGTTGCTCCGGCGACGTAGTGAGCCATCGTGCGATGGTCAGTGAGTACCGATCA